>NZ_DLHL01000051.1:273070-332440 GCF_002483225.1 Gemmatimonas sp. UBA7669
CTCTGCGCCTCTGCGTGAGCTGTTCAGTGCCTGTCAGCGTCGCACGGGAACTGCCTACTTCACGTCAACAACCTTGACGCCCGCCGTCGACGCACCGGCGCTCACATAACCAATGGCGCCGGCGTTGGCCTTCACATAGGCCACCACCTCGTCATCCGAGGCCTTGGTGGGCGGCGGCACGTCCTTGCCCGAGAAGATCTGCTGCTGCCAGTAGCTCTCCACCGCCGCGACGCCACGGCCAAGTACGCTCTTGGAGAACGCGGCCCGCACACTGCTGCCCTTGGCCTGATCGACCGGCTGAGCGGCCGTGCCGTTGGGGAACTTCGTGGTCTGCTTGAGGAACAGCTTGGTCACCACGTCGCCCGAAAGATCGGCGGTCGAATTGGCGCTGTTCACGATAACCTTCACGTCCTGGGCCGCGGCCGGCGTGGCCACCACGAACAGGGCCAGCATCGCGAGAACGGTAAAAATCTTGCGCATCATGATGGGTTCCTCAGAAGCTGAAGGCGACGGAGAGCAACCCGTAATAGGTCCGCTGAGCCGGCGCGAGACGCGCCACCAGCGGCGGGGCCGTGGGCACGATCACCGACGGCACCGGCGTGTCAAACTGATAGCCCTCCACGCGATGCCCCTCGAGCTTGAAGGCCACCTGCGCCGACGGCTTGTACGACACACCCAGCGCCACATCCTGGTTGAGTGGCAGCGCCAGATTCGGGATGGGCGTATTGGCGAAGCGCACCATGTTGCGTCCGTCGTTGTACTCGGCCACCAGGGTGAGCTGCTCGGTGGGATTCACGCCGGCCTGCACGTAGTACGACGAGAAGTCCACGAAGTTGGGCGACTTGGTCTGCTTGAACGTCGTGTATTCGGCTCGCGCAAAGGCCTTGGAGAACACCGCCTCCGCCGAATACAGGAATGTCGTCGTGCGATTCGGCCGCTGCGCCTCCGGCAACGTGGCACTCGGCGTGCTCATGTAGTTGTTGGCGAACGCGCCAACGCGCACGCCATCAATGGGCGTGTTCACCCAGAGCTGACCACCCACCGTGTTCTCGTTGCGCGTGTTGACCACACTCACGCCGGTGGACGTGGGAATCTGCGCCTTGAGATCGTAGCCGCCGCCAAAAAGCGTGGCGTCGATGGACCAGTCGCTGCCAAGATCAAAGGGCTTGCGCAGTACCACGCCGTCCACGAACTCGAGTGTCTCACCGTACACCGCATTGCCCACGCGGAAGAGCGGAAGCAGCGTGCCGATGTAGCGGATCTCGTTGAAAATGCCGCGCGGCAAGGGGTTGCGACCGGCCTTGAGCGAGAGTCCGTTGTCGAAGCGATGCTCGTAGAAGGCCCACACCGGTTCGACATCGGGCGTGACGGCGTTGAGCGGGCTGCTGCCGATTTTGCGGTGCAGCAACTGCGTCACCACGCGATCCTTGTCAGAAATCTTGTAGCCGAACTGCAGCGCCAGAATCTGATAGTCCGACGTGCCGTCTTTCGTAATGCCCGTGACGGGCAGTCGATCGGACTTGCCGTAGGCAATCGTCGCCGATCCGTGAATGCTGAGGCGATCGTCCTGCTGCGCCTGGGCGGAGGCCGACACCGTCATGCCGGCGAGGAATACCATGGCCGCCGTGCGGCCGTGCTTCAATTGCGTGAACATGCTGGGGAGTTATCGGATGAATCAGTCGGAATAGCGTCGTTCCACTGTGACGATGGGCGGTGCATCGCTTGATGCACCGCCCATCGTTCACATCACCGGCGTCGGATCAGAACGATTCGAGAATGTCGTCGGAGTCCCCGTCCTCATCGAACGGGATGAGTGCCGCGGCACTCACCGGGAAGACATCGTCGGACTTCTCAGCGGCGGCCTGACCACCGCGGACCGGGGCAGCGCTGCGCGCCGGAGCCGGCTTGCCCACACCGCGCTTGGCGGCACGGGAGTTTGCAGGGGCCGTGGCCGCCCGACGCGCCGCCGACGTGACCGCCGGAGCGGCCGCGCTGTGGCTGATCGGGCGACCACGGTCACCCAGGTCGAACTGCGCGGCCAGCTCCTGCATTTCCGCCGACTGCGCCGACAGCTCGGCCGCGGCACTCGCCGATTCCTCGGCGTTGGCGGCGGTGCGCTGCGTGAGCCCACTGATCTGCGACATTGCGGTCGTGACCTCGGCGAGCTCCTTCTCCTGCTCCACCGCGCCTTCGGCGATGTTGTTCATGATCGTCGTGGCGCGCTGCACGCCGGTGCGGATCTCTTCGAGACGACGCTTCACGCTCTCGTTGAGCTGCACACCGGTCTCGGCCTTCGCCACCGACTCCTCGATGAGCGTCGCCGTGTTGCGCGAGGCTTCCGAGGCGCGGATGGCCAGGCTGCGCACTTCATCAGCCACCACCGCGAAGCCCTTGCCTGCATCACCAGCGCGGGCCGCTTCCACGGCCGCGTTGAGGGCCAGCAGGTTCGTCTGGAAGGCAATCTCGTCGATCGTCTTCACGATCTTCGCCGTCGCGTCGGCCGACTTCTTGATCTCGGCCACCGCATCGGCCAGCGCCGTCATGCGCTCCACACCCTGCTCGGTCGTCTGCGTGGCCTTGTCCATCGCCGCACGGGCTTCGGCAGCGTCAGCCGCGTTGGCCTTCGTGCGCTCGTCCACCACCTTGATGCGGTTCGACACCTGGTCGATGGCACCAGCCTGATCGGCGGCACCACTCGCCAGCTCCTGGCTGCCGTCGCCGATCTCGCGCGCCGCCGAGTTCACCTGGCTGATGGCCTGCGTCAGCGACGCGAACACCTCGCTGATGTTCTCGAGGGCCATGTTGAGCGACTCCTTGATGGCGGCGTGTTCGCCGACATAGTTGCCACGAACACGGGCCGAGAGGTCACGCGCGGCCACGCGGGCCAGCACGTCCTTGGCTTCGGTGATCGGCTCGATGACCGAGTCGAGCGTGGAGTTCGTGCCCGACACCAGCTCGGCGTAGGCGCCGCGGAAGTTGTCCGGATTGCCACGCTTGGAGAGGTCACCATGCTTGGCCGCGTCGATCACGCTGTTGATCTCACCCACCACGCCCTGCAGCGTGTCGGTGGCGCCATTGATGCTGCGCGAGAGCACGTCGTGCTCGCTGCGCACTTCCACCTTGGCGCTCAGGTCACCCGTCGCGAGGCGATCGGCCGCACGCGCCACCCCACCGATGTAGGAGAGCATGCCGCGGAAGGCCTCGGCCAGCTCGCCGATTTCGTCCTTCGACTGCAGGTCCACCTGCAAATCGATCTTGCCGCGAGCAATGTCACGGCCGGCATCGGACAGCGTGCGCATGGCGCCGATGATGCTGGTCAGCGTGCCCCAGGCCAGCACGCCGAGCGCCGCCAGCGCCACCACCAGCACGGCCGTGGTGACGTAGAACTGCGTGCTCTGCAGCTTGCCCGCCGAGGCGAAGGCCGTGGTGATGGCCGTATCCGACTGGGCAATCTGCGTGGAGATTTCGCCAGACAGTGTGGCGTACTTCTCCTTCACCTGCGTCATGCCGCCCATCAGGTCTTCCATCGAGCCCGTGATCATGCCGGTGCTCGATGCCTTGGCCGTCTCGGCATAGCCGACAAAGTCCGCGCCGATCTTGGCGATGGTGGCCGAGTCGGTGGTGGCGTTCGCCGCCAGCGAATCGTTCACCGCCTTGAACTCGGCAATGAGCGCGTCGGCCGCCGTGATGGCCGCCGTATCGCTGGCACCCACGGCATCACGCAGCGCGCGCTGGTAGGTCTCGAGCGTCGCGAGCTGCTTGCGGCTCTGTTCCAACGCCGGGGAATAGCCCGTGCGAATGGTGGTCAATTCGGATTGAGCCCGCCGACCGAGAACCAGAGTGGTGCCCAGCGTCACGAGGAAGCCGAGCGCGGCCACGACGGGGAGGGCCAGGATCTTGGCCTTCAAGGTAAGTGATCGAAACATGTGGGGTGAGTGCGAAGATCGGATTGCCAAGGTGCGGACGAAGGTCCACACACGCCTCGCTGTCGGGTATCGGACCGGGCGCCAATGCACTTGAGCGTCAATCACCAATCGAGGGTCAGAGTGTCACACTGCCGGCACAGTCGTCACCGCTGTGCGGGTCCGAGGTCAACAATGTGACGGTACAAAACACCGAACCCCCGGCGTCGGTCAGATCGACCGGGCCGGGGGTTCGGATCAAACAGGGATGGGCTCAGAGCCCGTCGAGCAGCGAATCGTTGTTGCTGGTGGCGGCAATGCGCTTGATGAGCCACTCCATGCCGGCCTGCGGTGGCAACTGATGCAGGCCGCGCCGCAACAGATGCACCTTATCCAACTGGTCGGGACGATAGAGCTTCTCCTCGCGCCGCGTGCCACTGGTGGCGATGTCGAAGGCGGGGAAGATGCGGCGGTCGGCCAGCGAGCGATCCAGCTTGATTTCGCAGTTGCCGGTGCCCTTGAACTCTTCGAAGATCACGTCGTCCATGCGCGAGCCGGTTTCCACCAGCGCCGTGGCGATGATGGTGAGCGAGCCGCCACCGTGCTGCGGCGCAATCATGCGCGCCGAGCCGAAGAAGGCCTTGGGCTTCTGCATGGCGGTGGCATCGAGGCCACCCGACATCGTGCGACCCGTCCCGCGATCGACGGTGTTGTGCGCACGCGCCAGACGCGTGATGGAGTCGAGCACGATGACAACATCCTTGCCGAGCTCTACGAGGCGACGCGCACGCTCGAGTGTCATCTCGGCCACTTCCACGTGCCGCTTGGGCGGCATGTCGAAGCTCGAGGCCACCACTTCGCCGTAGCCCCAGGTGATCATCTCGCTCACTTCTTCCGGGCGCTCATCCACCAGCAGCACAAACAGGACGGCCTGCGGATGATTGACGGCGACGCCTTCAACGATGGCCTGGAGCAGCGTCGTCTTGCCGGCGCGTGCCGGCGCCACGATGAGTGCACGCTGCCCATAACCAATGGGGGCGATGAGATCGATGGCGCGACGCGTGAGCTCAGGACCGGTCTTGGCCGGACGACCCGTCTCCAGCGTGAGCTTGCGGTCGGGATAACTGGCAATGAGGGTGTTGAAGTCGGGGCGCTTCTCGAGCACCACCGGTGACCCCTCGTTGAGCTGCTGCACTTCGACGACGCTGTAACGCCCGCGATGATCGCGGCCGTAGGTCACGTCGAGCTTGTCGCCGCGACGCAACTGATGCAGACGCACCAGTGCCGGCGGTACAAACGGATCGGTGGGCTCGGGCAGGTAGCTGTTCTCCGCGCGACGCAGGAAGCCACCATCACGCGAGGGGTCGAACCAGCCGGACATGGTGCCTTCGACCGCCACGGCGGCCGATGGGACCCGCTCAATCCCGCCATCAGGCGTCGGGACCGCGGCGCCGGGTGCACCGCCCTCACGCCGGAAGCGGTTGCGACCGCGACGGCCGTTGCGCCGGAAGCCACGATCGTTGTTGTCAAAGCGCTCGGGACGATCCCCACCCTCAGGCGCGGGACGTTCCGCGGCCACCGGACGCTCGGGACGCTCGGCGCGCTCCGGGCGATCGAAGCGCTCGTTGCGCCCCCGATTGCGGCCACGGCGACGGCCACCGCGCTCGCGACGGTCATTGAACGTGCGGTCGCCACGGTTGTCAGGACGGTCGTTCCGCTCGGCGGGCGGATCCACGCGATCGAAGGCGCGATCGTAGCGATTGCCGCCTTCGAGCTGATCACGCGAAATGCGCTCGGCCGGGTCCCAGATGGGCGCGGGAATGGGCTCAGGGCGCGGTTCGGGACGTGGTTCGAACGCGCGCTCAAAGCGGGGATCCAGAGGGCGTTCGGGTCGCTCGGGGCGCTCGGTGCGAGTCTCAACGCGCGGTTCGGGGCGCGGCTCATGGCTAGGCTCAGCGCGCGGCTCAGCGCGAGGCGCCGGTGCGGCGGCCGGCGGACTGGCGGACTCGCTGGCTTCGGCCTTGGGTCGTCGTGTTTGTCGTGGACGACGCGGGCGCTCGCCGTCGGTCTCGGCAGAGGCCGCGGGCGCAGGAGGTGGAGTCGGGGTCGCGCCGGTCTCGTCGGACTTGGCGGCGCGCTTGCGAGGAGCCCGCTTCACGGGCGCATCGAGGTATGGATTGTCGTCCCCGGCGGGTTCCGGGGCGGGCCGCGTACGAGGGCGGCGAGTCGGCTTCGGTTCGGTCATTCGACTACTGCGAGTGGGACAAACGGCGTGCGACCGATCGGACACACGCTCGGCGTCAAGCTGCGCCGTGCGGCACGAAGGTGCGGCACGACCCGGCCTGTGGCCACGGGACGCTGGGACCGGGACGGCCCAGGGAGGCGCGAACGCGCAAAATGCTCTTGTGCGGGTACTCGGGGGACGGAAAGGATGACCGTCTCACTGCCGGCGACGCGTCTGCGCGTTGCCGGTACCGCTGGGGGGAACACACGGAGGGCAATCCTCCGGTCGCTCGATGGGCCGCGTTGGGCTCTGCCAGGGCGCGCGCCAAAGGGGGCGCCGCAGCGATACATCCACCGTCGAGGTGCAGTGAGTATTGCGCCGCCCGACGCTTCGCGCAACCCTCGACTTCTACCCCGCCGGTACCGAAAAGGTTTCACTGGTCGGGAATTCCCGTCGCTTTCCGCCCCGGACCTTCTAGCTTTGTGGGCATGATCGCACCCCTGCTCGACCTCCCGGCCGCTCTGGCCGAGGCCGTGGGCGCCTACGAGGCCTCCGGCAATGTCGGCGCCCTGATGGAGCGCCTGCACCACCTGCGCGACGGCGCCATGCCCGACGCCATCGTGTCGGCGGCAGAAGTCTGGCTGCACATGCCGGAAGTCACCGGGCCCCTCTACGAAAAGGTGGTCGCGGAACAGCCCACCAACACCCGGGCGCTCGTCATTCTGGCCAACGCCTACTGGCTCTCGGGACGCGGGCCCGATGTCGTGGGGGAGCTGGCCAATCGCGCCCTCGCGCTCGACCCGGAGAACCGCGCCGCCTGGCATCTCTGGGCGCTCACCGAAGCCAATCAGCGCGACCGCACGGTACGCTGGCTGCAGGTCACGCAGCGCTTTTCAGACGACCTGCTGGCCAAGGCGGCCCTGGCCGACAATGCGGCCTCGCTGGCCGCCGCCGAGCATGACAAGGAAGCGCTCGCGCTGGCCATCGCCACCTACGAAGACCTCTGGAATCACTCGCCCACCGCACAGCAGCGCGCAGCGCTCGAAACGGCCCTGGCGACACTCCGCAAGTATGAGTTCTGACCCGCGTCGACGCATCGCCTTACCACCGACTCACCGCACTGCAGCATGAGCGACACCCTCAGCGGCGGCCCGCCGCACGATCACGCCACACCGGGCGAAAGCGCGGCCCTCGCCGAATTCCGGCAGTTCCGCGAGCGCATGAACACGCGCATCCTTGGCGAAAACAACCTCGTCATCAATCGCTTCTTCAACCTCGATGGTCGCGCATACGAAGGCGGCGCACTCGACGTGAAGACGAAGGAGCTGCTGGGACTCGTTGCCTCCCTCGTGCTGCGCTGTGACGACTGCATCACCTACCACATCGTGCGCTGCGCTGAAGAAGGCGTGACACGCGATGAGGTCTTCGAAACCATGAGCATCGGCCTCATCGTTGGCGGCAGTATCGTCATTCCGCATCTGCGCCGAGCGGTCGACCGCTGGGACGACTGCGAACGCATGCGCAGTGCGCCGAGCGCCTGAACGCCAATTGGCTGAATGCCAAGGGGCTGCAGGCCCATTGGTTGAATGCCAGGCACCTGCCGGTCAGGGCCTGGCGATGGTGTTCGGGTTGCCGTCGGAGACGTAACGCGCCCACTTGCTGCCGGGCTTGTCCATCTCGTTGAGTGTCGTGGTGAGATTCGTGCCGCCCTGCAGCGGCACGCGCGGCAGCTTGCCCGCATCGAACAACGGATCGTGCGGGCTGCGCGCGGGGCCGCCGGCCACCTCGAACACCGCCTCGTGTTTGTAGCGCACCACCTTCTTGCTCTTGGGATCCGTCCATGAGCCGCTGCGAGTGAGCGCGCGGTTCTTTGGCCACAGCCCGTAGGGCAGCGCCAGCCCACGCACCTGGTAGCCGGGCACAGCGGAATCGATGGCCATGGCGCCGCGCGCCAACTGCTCCTGCACCACGGCATCGGAATACTTGCTGAGCTTGGCGTGCCAGAGTGTGTGGTTGCACAGCTCGAAGCCCATCTCGTGCAACTGCCGAACCTTCTTGAGGCGCCACTCGGTCTTCTGACCGTCGATGCCCTTGTTGCCAAAGAAGGCATGCCCGGCGTCGGCGGCCGGTAGCATGCAGAACACCCCGCGCGTCTGCCATTCGGGATGCGCCTTGATGAAGTCGAGCAGAATGCCCAGCGCGCTGGTGGGATCGATGACCAGCTGACCGTTGCGCTCGAGGTAGCGGAACTGACTCGGCGACGCGTCATCGAAGGTGAACAGCACTGGAGACTTGCCCGCCGGAATGTCGATGCGCTTGTCGAGGTACGACGCCAGCGAGATCGGCACATAGCCCCGACGATGCAGCTCCTCCAGCTCGGCACGGAATCGCTCGCGCGAGACCTTGTACGTGCCGTCCTTGTCCACCACCTGATGCCATTCCACGATCGGAATCCGACCCAGCTCATTCGGGGTACGTACGGCGTTGGCGACGGGTCTGGCACTTTCCCGTCCCTGCGCCCGTAGGGCGGCAGGCGTAGCACCTGACACACTGCCAACCACCCCACCCATCAGCGCGAGCGCGCCCAGTCCCGATCTGACCGTCCCGCTCCATCTCCACCCGCAGTCCGCTCCAACCTTTTGGGCGCCTGGCGCTGTCTCACGCACCATGGTGCGTGACGCCACGCTTGGTGCGCCCGTGACGGAGTTCTGGTGAGAGCGCGCGACAGAACGAGAGACCAGCGACAGCAGACGTGACATGGGGCGGGGCAACCAACCGGAAATCGTGATGGCGGAGCAGCGGTGACTCCCGAGGAAGCTAACAAGCCACCGGCCGAATCGTCGGCTGGCGCGCCAGCAGAACGCCTGCTGGATCACGACCGCGCGCAGGCAGCCGCGCCCCGCCCCTCGTGGGTGGCGCGCACGCTTGTGCGTTGGCAAACCGGTCGTCGCGCCGCCCTGCTGCGTGTACTGCGTCGCGCGGCGCCCGCCCTTGGCATCGCGGCCGCGCTCACGGCCCTCACCTCCGCCTCCTGGTGGTACAGCTGCGGCTGGCATGGCTGCCCCTCGCCGGCGCAGTTGCAGGCCTGGCAGCCCAGTGAGGGCGGGGCCCTGCTCGCGCGCGACAGCGGGTTCGTGAGTTCGCTGACCATGATCAAGCGGCACAATGTGTCGCTCGACAAGGTGCCGCTGCATGTGCAGCAGGCGTTCATCGCCGTCGAAGATCGGCGCTTCCGGGACCACGAAGGCATCGACTGGCGGGGGGTGGCACGCGCGGCCGTGGCCAATGTGCGCGCGGGTGGCGTGCGCGAGGGCGCCAGCACCATCACCATGCAGTTGGCGCGCAATGTCTTTCTCGGCACACGCGCCGCGGAGCGGAGCTGGGGACGCAAGTTGCTCGAAGTGCGCTATGCCGGACTGATCGAGCGCGCGCTCAACAAGGATGACATTCTCGAGCGCTACCTGAACGCCATCTATCTCGGCAACGGCGTGTACGGTGTCGAAGCCGCGTCGCGTGATCTCTTCGGCAAGGGTGTCCGGGACATCACGCTCGGTGAGGCCGCACTGCTGGCCGGTCTGCCCAAGGCGCCGTCCACGTATTCGCCGCGCAACAGTCGCGCCCGGGCCCTGGCGCGCCGCGACGTCGTGTTTGCGGTGCTCGAGGAGACGGGCGCGGCGTCCGCGTCCGCGTTGGCGCGTGCCCGTCGCACGCCGCTCAAGTTTGCGCGGCGCGAGTACGTACCGTCGCGCACGATGGACTCCTGGGCCGTCGAAGCCGCGCGTGGCACCATCGACTCGCTGCGCCGCATTGGTGTCTTGCCGCGCGGGCTGGCGGATTCGGAGTTGCGCGTGTGGACCACCATCGACCGCCGGGCGCAGGTGGCCGCCGAGCGCGCGGTAGCGGCGCAGGCGCAGCGTATCGACGAGGAACGACAGTGGAGCGGGCAGTCCACGCGTGGCGCGCGTCGCACGCAGGGCGCGCTCGTGGCCATGGATCCCGTCAACGGCGCCGTGCGTGCCATCGTGGGCGGGCGCTCCGTCGAGCGCAAAGGCTTCAATCGCGCACTCAAGGCCAAGCGTCAGCCGGGGTCGACCTTCAAGCCGTTTGTGTACGCGGCCGCACTGCAGCAGGGCTTCACCACGGCCACGCTGGTGGATGATGAACCGGTGGCAGTGGACGCCGGCCGTGATGTCTGGCGGCCCGCCAACTACGGCGACGACTACGCGGGCCGCATCACGCTGCGCGAAGCCCTCGCGCGTTCTGCCAATGCCGCCACGGTGCGCGTCAGCCGTGATGTGGGCGTGGAGCGCATCGCGGGGCTCGCGCAGTCACAGGGCATCAGCAGTACACTGCCGCTGGTGCCCGCCCTCGCCCTCGGCGCGGCCAGCGTTACCCCGCTCGAACTCACGGCCAGCTACGCGCCGTTCGCCAACGGCGGTGAGCGCGTCACGCCCCTGCTGGTCACTCGCATTGAGAACCGTTTTGGTGACGTGCTCTGGTCCGCGCCCAATGCCGCGCGTCGTCGGGTCATTGCCGTAGAAGACGCGTTTCTCGTGACGTCCATGCTGCAGACGGTGGTCGATGACGGTACCGGACGTGCCGTGCGCGATGCCGGCATTCGCGGGCCGGTGGCAGGCAAGACCGGCACCACCAACGACGGTACCGACGTGTGGTTCGTGGGATACACGCCGTCGCTCGTCGCGGGCGTGTGGTTCGGCGCCGATGAACCGCAGCCGCTTGGCTGGAATGCCAGCGGTGGCCGGCTGGCGGCGCCCGCCTGGGCGCGATTCCTTCGCGAAAGTGGCTACGCTCCTGAACGCGAAGCGCCTTGGCGCGTGCCCGCGGGCATTGAGTCGCGGCAGGTGGACATCGCCACCGGCGCGCTCGCCAGCGACTGGTGCGGCCCGGCGCGGCGCGAGTACTTCAAGCGCGGCACGGCTCCCACCAAGTCCTGCGAGCAATCGGACTATCTGGCCATGCGCGACATGGACGACTGGGACGATCACGACGACGATGATGGCCGTCGTGACGATATGCGCGGCAACCGACGGGAGCTCGATGTCGAGGGCCTCACTCGTGAAGCCATCGAGGAAGCGCTGGAAGGCATCCTCGACGCGTCGGAGGCCAATGACAAGGCCCGTCGCGTGGCGCGCAGCATGATCCGCGAAATCCAACGCGCGGCAGAGCGCAATGTCGAGCGCGTGTCACAGCAGGCCACCCAGCAGGCCGCTCAGCAGGCGGAGCGCGAACGACAGCGCGCCCGCGCTGCCGCTCGCGACCGCATCCGCTAGGGCTCTACCCGCGAAGGACGCCGAGCCAATCGCGCGATGTGCCCTCGTAGCCCGGGAACATCGTGCGCAGGTCTTTTGCACCGAGATGACGTGAGGCCACTTCCGCAAACACGGCGCGGAAGTCGGTCGTGAGTGCGAGATCGCGGCCCTCATACAACTGCTCGGGCGCCAAACCAGGCCAGCGGCCGTGCACTTTCTGCGCACTGCCCAACGCACCGCCGATCACGAACATCGCGCCGGCATGTCCGTGGTCGGTACCGCCCGTGCCGTTCTGTCGCACCGTACGGCCAAACTCCGAACAGGTGAGGATGACCACGTCCTCCATGCGATCACCCAGGTCGGCGACCAGCGCAGCAATGCTGTCGCCAAAATCGCTGAGCCGATTGGCGAGCTGACCCTGCGCCGCCCCCTGATTCACGTGTGTATCCCAACCGCCAATGTCGGCGAACGCCACTTCGAGTCCGACGCCGGCCTTGATGAGCTGCGCGATCTGCAGCAGGCGCTGACCGAACTGTGAGCGCGGATACTGCGCGCCGCTGGCCGGTCGGTACTGCTGCGGATTGGCGGCGCGCAGCACCTTGAGCGCTTCGAACATGTCACTGCCACTGCCGTGCACGAGGTCGGCCGAGCCCGTGCGGTACAGAGCTTCGAGACGGCGCTCCGCGTCGCCGCCGTTGGTACGGATGCTGAACTCGTCGATGGAATTCATGGCCACCACCGGCGCCTTGCCCTCGAGAATGCGCGGCGTCTGCGCGCTCATGGCCACGGCGCGAAACGCCTTGGACGTCTCGGGCGTGCAGGCCTCGCAGGTCCCCTGCACGGCCAGGTATCGGTTGAGCCAGCCATCCGTCGTGCCTTTGCGATCGGGCGTGCCGGTCTCCATGTAGTCCTGCGCATCGAAGTGCGAGCGCGTGGCACTTGGGCTGCCGACCGCATGAATGGGCGCGAGCAGTCCGCGATCCCACAGCGGCTTGAGCGGCGACAGCGACGGATGCAAACCGTAGAAGCCATCGAGATCGATGGCGCCGAGCGACCCGTTGTTGCGCGCGGGTGAGCCAATGGCCAGTTGTGGACGCGCCTTGTAGTACTGTGCGTCGCCAAAGGGCACCAGCACGTTCAGTGCGTCAGCCGCGCCGCGCTGAAAGAGTACGATGAGGGTCTTGCCACGCGCGGCGCGCGGCAAGTCCATGGCCAGGGCGGTGCGGCGCAGGAAGCTGGGGCTCAGGCCCAGCGTCATCAGCGATAGCGCACCACCCTTGAGAAATACGCGACGATTCATGGTTCCGTCCGGCAAAGGTTGAGGCGCGACACTCAGCGCCGCTGAAATTCGGGAGAACCGAGCGCCAGCCCGATGATCTGCGCGAGGCCTGACGCCTGATTCATGCTGGCATTCGCGTTGCTATTCGCGTTCATGCCGCGTCTGGCTGGTCTGTTCCCTGCTGGTGGCGGTGTCATCATGCCGTTGGTGTCGTCATCGTCGATGATGAGCGAATCGGCCTTGGCGGCGTTGGCCTGCAGAAACGGGTTGGTCCCCGTGAGCAGCACTTGCCGCGTATCGGGCGAGACGGCACCGCCGAGCAATTCGCGAATGACGCCGTCAACCTGCTGTTCCCGCGGCAGTGGCTGCAGCGCAGCAGCGGCCGGCCACTGCTGCAGCCGCACACCCGGCACGCGACCACTGGCCACCGCGAGGCCAAAGTTGATGCGATTGAGAATGGCTCCGGTGTTCATCCAGGCGTCGCCGGTTTCGGGCCAGCCGTTGGGCGCCTGGTGCCCGTAGATGGGTTGCCCGAGACGCGCCACCAGTTGGGCCAGCACCGGCGCCGGTGTGGGCGTGCCGTGCATCGCGCGCAGCGTGCTCACGACCACTTCGAACGGCGACTTCACCTTGGCACGATAGGCCGCCGTGCTGAAGAACTCCGGGCTCGTGACGATCGTGCGCACCACCTCGCGAATGTCACCGTTGCTGCGTGTGAACGTGGCTGCCGCACGCTGCACCAGGGCCGGGGGCGGCGTATCACTCACCAGACGTCGCGCCAGCTTGGTGGCAATGTACTCGGCGGTTTTCGGATGACGCGCCAGCAGGTCCAGCACCGCCTCGCCTTCCTCCACGCCGCGGCCGGCGGGGAAACGCTGACCGAGAATGGTCTTGGCACCCGCGTCGTGCACCTGCGGCCGGAACACAAAGCCGCCGCCCTGGGCGCCGCGCTCGAGCGTCCAGCCGGTGAGCGCGCGTGCCACTTCAATCACGTCCTGCTGGGTGTAGCCGCCGTCCACACCCAGCGTGTGCAGCTCCATGAGTTCGCGGGCGTAATTCTCGTTGAGTCCGCGCCGCCGCTGCTGCAGTTGCGCCACGCGCTGCATCTGTTCGTCGTTCGCACCGCGCTGCTGCGCCGCGCGGCGCACAGCCTGCGCCCGACGCTGCGCCAGCCGTGGCGGAACGGGCTGCAACACCGGTCGTCCGCTGTCGGCCACACTCTGCCAGTTGTCGAGGTAGTAGAGCATGGCCGGGCTCTTGGCCACCGCGCCGAGCAGCGCGCGGAAGGAACCCAGCGCGTGCGGACGAATGGCCTCACGCTCGTAGTCATTGAGGAAGTAGCGCGTGCGATCCTTGCCCACGAACACGCTGAAGTGATTGAGCCAGAAGTCCACCATGACTTCTTCGAGCTGTCGCTCGGTGAGCACGGCGCGCGCCACGCGATGGGACGTGAGTTCACCGACGTACTGGCGGCCCAGCTGCGCGGCTTGACGCACACGCTGGCTGTCGGCTGCGGTCGCCGACGCCCCCTTGCGCGCCAGTTGCGCCTGCAGCTGTCCACCCGGTGGGCTCTCGGCAAACAACTGATCGGCCGACTTGGTGAGCGTGGTGTAGCGAGAGGCAAACGCCGTGGCGGCCGCGTCATCCAGCCGCTCTGGCTGCAACTGCTGCGCAATCCACGCGTCGACGCCCATGCGCCGCACGGCTTCGCTGTCGCCGGGCCGCGGGCCAAACGCGAGGCGATTGAGCACATGCTGCACCTGCTGATCGGCCGTTTGCTCGCGGGCGGTGCTCTGTGTCGCGCGCGGTGCCGCCGCGCGATTGCTCGAGCCACGAGCCATGTCGCCGGAGACTCCGCCTGTCTGGGCCACACCCGGCGCCGCGCTGCGGCAGGAGGCCAAGAGCGTCAGGCTGAGGAACATCGCCCCGGTGTGGCGCAGGGCGGGGCGGTGGACAAAGTCGAAGGCGGGGCGATAACGCATGGCGGTGCGGCTCCGTTGAAGTCGTCGAACTGCCCTCGCTTGGACGCCGACAAGTGGGCCGTGTTAAGACTACCGGCGGAACGTGACACACGGACCGGCGGTCCGACTTGAGACCCGCTGCCAATTCGGGTGCGCGGCGTCACCTTGCCGGCACGGTCGCCGTATATCTTACGACATGGCCGAGACGGATTCTCCCAGCCGATTGGAGCGCGCGCTCGATGCCGCGCTCGCTACCGGAACCTTGACGACCATTGCCACGGGCGGCGCGCTGCTCGGCCTGGGCTGGCGTGAGGGCGAAGCCGGGCGCGCATTTCGCCTAGCCGGTCGTGGATTGCTCGAGCGGTTTGGTGTGGCGTCACAAGCCGCGCCACTCACGTCGGTGGCCCTTGGCTATCTGCATCACCTCATTGTGGCGACCGCGTGGGGATTCCTGCTCGCGGCGCTGGTGCAGCCATTTCGCGGCATCTGGCGAGTGCTGGTGACCGGAGCGCTGGTGCTCGGGTATGTCTCTGTGTCACTCAGCGTTCTGCCCGCACCGTTGCGTATAGGCTACGGTGTGACGGGAAATACCCCCGGCGCGGTTCCTATTGCAGCGGCACTCGTGGTTGCGCTGCTCAGTGGAATCTGGCTCGACGCGAGTGACGCCATCCCGTCTTCGGTGGACACGACCAACCCGTGACCATTCGCGTCACCAATGGTGACACGGTTGGTGATGCACATCACAACGGGCACGATACGTGTTTCGCCATCGTTGGGTATGGAGTTGGGCACGGACCTGGGTCGGCACCCGGGTAGCACCAGAAGGACGGTCGGGATACAGCGGCCGTTGCCCTATCCGGTATGGCACGTCTTATGGACGCGTGGACGGCGCACGTGACGAGGCGGGCCATCCGGACCCCGAGACCCTCAACCCGCAGGAGGTAGCAAATGGACGTCCTCGTACGACTCGAGGCGCGTCCGAGCGATTCGCCGGTACTTGCGCACGTGAACTCGATTCCCGTGCTTCCCTTCGGCACTCGCTCGCGGCGTGAAGTGGTAACGCTGTACGGCCAGGCAGACGCGCAGTCGCTCGCGCTTGCCCTTGCCGCCACCGTGGAGAGTGAACGACTGGAAGCCGTGACGTCGGGCGTCGTGCGGCATCTTGGCGTGTGGCCGGACCGCGGTGCGGTCGGTGACTCGGCCTGGCGGGACAACGCGACAGGTCGGTTGGTGACGCAGGATCTCGATATTCCCTTGCCTACGCTCGAAGCGCGGGCGTCGGAGCTGCTTGGCAGCTGCGGCACCACGTTGCGGCGGGTGGCGGCCGGACTGGCCATGCCGGACTGGCCCGAGGGAACGGAACGCGCACTCAGCTTCTCCTTCCTCAGCGCCGTGGGCGCGAGCGGTGGAGCCGGTGCCTCACTGGAGGACGACGCCGGAGTGGAACGCTGGCTCGACTCCATCCGACAGGCAGATGCCTACGGATTCGACGTGGAGGGCGACTGAACGGACTCTCGTTTGTCAGATTGCAGGTCGTGAGCGGGTGGTGATCCTTCGGGGTTGCCACCCGCTCGGTATTTCGGGGGCGGCCACGACCCCGCCACCAGCATTCCCCCTACCCCCCGTCCGGCCCAGTCCGCTTGCTGCTCCCCTCCCCCGGCCGCATGGTCAACACGGCGGACGGGATGACGTCCCCGCCGCCCACGACCCCCACCTCCGGGGGCCGCGACGTCCGAACCATGCGGGGCAACGCACCAGGCCCAGCCTGCCGCGCCCCCGCGCAACCCGCTCGCCGGACCTCCGGCGACGCGCGGAGGGACGATGCGGGATTACGACAGCGCCGGCATCAGAAACATTGCCGTGGTTGGCCACGGCGGCAGCGGCAAGACCAGTCTCGTCGATGCACTCTGCTTCGCCGCCGGCTCCGGCAAACGCCACGGCAACATCCGCGACGGCACCGCCCTCACGGACCATCTCCCCGAAGAAGTCGAGCGCGGCTACTCCATCGCCCTCGGCTGTGCCTACGCCGAGTGGATGGAGAGCAAGATCAACTTTGTCGACACGCCCGGCTCGCTCGACTTTCAGGGCGACGCGCTTGCCGGCCTCGCCGCCACCGACGGCGCCCTCTGTGTGGTGAGTGCCGTGAGCGGCGTGGAAGTCGGCACCGAGCGCATGTTTCGCGCCGCCATGCAGCGACAGGATCCGGTGCTCTTTGCCGTCACCATGATGGACAAGGAACATGCCGACTTCGATCGCATCTATCTCGAGATCAAGTCGCGCCTCACCGCCAAGGTCATTCCCGTCGAGATCCCCTGCGGCGAAGGCCACGAGTTTGCCGGCGTCATCAATCTCTTCACCCAACGCGCGTACATGTACACGAGTGGCGCCAAAGGTGAATACGTCGAAACCGATATCCCTGCGCACTGTCAGGCTCGATTCGCCGCCTATCGACAGGAACTCATCGAGGCCATCAGCGCCACCGATGACGCCCTCCTCGAGCGCTACCTCGAAGGGCAGGACATCGACCGCGATGATGCCATACACGGCATGAAGGATGCCATGGCACGGCTCGATCTCTTCCCGCTCTTCTGCGTTTCGGCGGAGAACATGATTGGGGTGCGCGCCATGCTCACCGAGCTCGTGCAGCTCATGCCCAACGCCTGGGAAATGGAGGAAATCCATGCCCTCACCGGATCGGAGGGCCACGCGACCATTCAGCTGCATGCCAAGGACGACGGGCCCTTCGCGGCGCTCGTGTTCAAGACACTCTCCGAACCTCATGTGGGAGACGTGAGCTACTTCCGTGTGCTCTCGGGGTCGGTACAGACGGGCCAGGAGGTCTACAACGCCACGCGCGACGTGGTCGAGAAGCTTGGCCACCTCAGCGTGCCGCTGGGCAAGGAACGCGTGGAGGTCCAGACCCTGCACGCCGGTGACATTGGCTGTGTGGCCAAGCTGCGCAACACCCACACCAACGACACGCTGTCCACGCGCGAACATCCCATCCGTCTTCCGGCGATCACCTTCCCCGAGTCGGTGGTGCACTTCGCCGTGTCCGCCGCTGCGCGTGGTGAAGAAGAAAAGCTGCAGCAGGGCCTGCACCGGCTGCACGATGAGGATCCGACGCTCAGTGTGGCCTACAACCCGGAGACACACGAAACCATCGTGGGTGGCATGGGTGAGCGGCATCTCGACGTGGCCATGGCCGTACTCAAACGCAAGTTCGGCGTACAGGCCGATCTGGCGCCGCCGCGCATTGCGTATCGCGAGACGATCACGGCCAAGGCCGAAGGGCAGGGTCGTCACAAGAAGCAGACGGGTGGGCGCGGGCAGTTCGGCGACTGTTGGATCCGCATGTCCCCCATGCCACGCGGCGAGGGCTATCTCTTCGACGATCGCATCGTGGGCGGTGTGATTCCGTCCAAGTACATCCCGGCCGTGGACCGCGGCATTCAGGAGGCCGCGCAACGCGGCGTGCTGGCCGGCTTCCCGCTGGTAGACTTCCGCGCCGAGCTGTACGACGGCTCCACGCACTCGGTGGACTCGAACGAAATGTCGTTCAAGATGGCCGGCATCCTCGCGTTCAAGACCGTGGCCAGCAAGTGCCGACCGGTTCTGCTCGAGCCCATCGACCTCGTCGAGGTGACGGTGCCCGATCGCTACCTCGGCGATGTGCTGGGCGACCTGTCCGGACGTCGCGGCCAGATTCTCGGCACCGACACCGATGGGCAGCAGACCAGTGTGCGCGCGCTGGTCCCGCAGGCGGAGTTGCACCTGTACGCCACGCAGCTCTTCTCGCTTTCGCATGGACACGGCACGCTCACCCGCCGATTCAGCGGCTATGAGCAGGTGCCGCATGAAGCGGCACAGAAGGTCGTGGCGGAACACGCCCGCGAAATGGAGGAAGCCACGGGCTGACGGCGCTCCAGCCTCGGCGCTCCCGCCACGATGAGGCCATGAAAAGGCGTCGGTGCTGTCACAGCACCGGCGCCTTTGTCACACCGTGGCTGGCTGCGCCCGCCGAGGGCTGGCCGGGGTTGCCGGTTATCTGAACTGTTCGTCATGAAGCCGTGATCACTCATCGAGCCATGACGACATCCAGCCCCCGCCCCTCTTACTGCGCCACCCCGATGCACCGCCGGTCCCGCCTTCTTGCGGGCTACACGGTGGTCGAATTGCTGATCGTGGTGGCCATTATCGGCGTGCTCGCCGCGCTCGCGCTGCCGCGCTTCCGCGTGGAGCGCCTGAAAGTGGACTCCGCCGCGCGCACGCTCAACATGGTGCTGATGGCGGCCAAGACCGACGCGGCCGCCCGCGGACACAATGTGCTGGTCGTGTTCGATACGGCCAAGGGGTCGATTCGCACGGTGTGGGACGCGAACAACAACGAGCGCATCGACGCGGGGGAACACACACGGCCCGCCGTGTTGCCCGAAGGCGTGCGCTTCGCGCGCGGGGAAGCCGTGCCGGCCTTCGGTCTCGACGTGGACCAGTTCCCCTCGCTGCAGCGCCTGAACACGCAGCCCTACCTGGTGCTGCAGCGCAATGGCGCCTTCGATCGCGCGGCCGTGTTCTACCTCAGCCAGCGTGCCAAGCGCCATGACGATCCCTTCGGCGACACGCGCATGCTGCGAGTGGACCGGGCCACCGGACGCGGGCGCGTGTTCCTCTACACGAAAGACGGATGGAGGTCGCAATGAGTGCGTATCGTCCTGGGCGTGCGCCACGCGGTCGCGGTCGAGGTCGCGGTCGCAATACGCGGCGCCGCGGCTTCACGCTCATCGAAACCGTGCTGGCCATGACCATCCTCTCCGCCATCGTGCTGATGATCGGATTGGGCACCTCGCAGTTGCAGCGCGCGGTGGGTGATGCCGGCATTCGCAGCCGGGCACACGCGCGCGCCGACATGCAGATCGGTCTGGCGCGCACCTGGCCCACCTGGAGCACGCTCGAACGCCTGAGTGCCAGCAGCTACAACGGCCTCGCTGATGGATTGCGCACCACGACCGTCGTGACGGCCGATACCACCGGGCGGCGGCGCATCAAGCGCGTGCGGGTCACGGTGGAAGCCGTACCGGCTTCGCAGATGCCGTCGCCAGTCGTCCGCAACATTTCCATCGCCATCCCATGACCCGCGCCCATTCATCGCGTCGCCGCTCCGGCGTCACGCTCGTCGAGTTGCTCATCGGCATGACCATCTTTGGTGTCGTCATGACGGCCGGCATGGGATTCATGATGTCCCAGTCGCGTGGCCTGCGCGTGCTGTCCGACCGCAGCAACACCGTGCAGAACGGACGCTTCAGCCGCGACCTGCTGCGGCAGGAACTCCGCGCGGCCGGCACCAATGTCACCGATGTGCAGCCCATTCTCGTGATGGCCAACGACAGTGTGGTGGCGTTCAACGCCGACCTCACCACGCGCAATCGCGACTCGGTATCGCTCACCGGTGCCGTGTATGTGGATACCTACGCCAGTGACGCCACCGTCAGCGCCATCACGCTCGATCGGCAGTTCACCATTCCCGGCTCCAGTCCGGTGCTCATGTATCCGCTGCAGAGCTACTCGCAGGTGAACGCCATGTTCATCAACAGCGACGCTGAGCTGCTCATCTATCGCTTCACGCCGGATACGGCGGGACCGGCGGGCACCTATGCGCTGTTTCGTCAGGTCAACGACCAGAAGCCCGAGCTCGTGGCCACGGGCCTCCGCCGCGCCAGCAACAAGCCCTTCTTCCGCTACTGGTACGATCCCTCGCGTTACGGCAATGACGAACCCGATCTCGATACCGTGCCGCGCACCTGGCTGCCGCTCCGCAAGACGGCGCCGCGTCGTGGCCTCGATGCCGACACCGGTGTGGCGGTCTCGGCGCGCATCGACCAGTTGCGTGCGGTGGAGGTGACGTACGAAGCCAAGGCCACCGGCGCCAACCGTCCCGAGATTGTCCGCTATCTCGTGCCCATGCCCAACGTGGAGAACGCACGGCAGTCGCGCGCCTGTGGTCGTCCGCCACTGCAGCCCAATGCGCCGTCGGTGACCTGGCGAAGTGACTCGCAATTCGTGCAGATCACCATTCCCTCGGCCGTCGACGATGGAGCGGGTGAACGTGATGCCATTCGCTATGTGATCTGGCGCCAGCGTGTGGGGGCCGCCACCTGGGGGGAACCCATCAGCACCGTCGCGGCCACGCAGCGCGCCAGTTACATCGTGCGCGACAACGGCATGCCGACCCGCAACGCGTCGTACCGCTATGGCGTCGCGGTGCAGGACTGCACACCCAACGTTTCGTCCATGTCCACGTCCGCCGACGTGTACGTCCCATGAGGAGCCTCGTCATGCGTTCACGTCAAAGGGCGCGATTCGCCGCCCGTCCCCTAGTTCGTCCGCGTCGCGGCATGGCACTGCTCACCGTCATCGTGCTGGGGGTGGTGGCCATGACCATCGCGCTGGCCTCGTCCATGCTGGTCATGGCGAGCACGGTGTCCACCAAGGCCAGCGAGCGCACCGTCATGGTGGACGACGTGGCGCTCACCGGGCTCGAGGAAGCCCGCAATCGCCTCAACGCCAGGTTGGACACGGTGCCGGCGTCCGGCATTCTCACGCTGGAGAACGGCGCCACCATTGCCGGTACGCACGGGGTGAAGCGCTACACCTGGGTGAGCCGCATCGGCAACTCCGATTCGCTGTCCAACGCCGGCGAGTTTGGTGTGCAGGCCGAGATCGTATCGCGGGCCGTGGACAAGAGCGGGACGGTGGCCATTCGCCGCGAGGTCATCTACCAGGAGTCGTTCGCCAAGTACGCCTACTTCACCGATGTCGGGCGCACGGTCTCGAACGGCATTCTGTGGTTCGCCAATGGCTGGACGGCGCACGGGCCGATGCATTCCAACGACTCGCTCTACATCTACGACGGCGCGCCGCCGCAGGCAATCTTCAAGGACGTGGTGACCACGGCCAAGGGCGTGTACAACGCGAACGACGCGCAGTGGGACAAGGGGCGTGCCAAGATCATCAGCCCCATCGCCATGCCGGGCACGGCCGACCTCAACATCGTGCGCGACATCGCGGCCAATGCGGGATACGTCTTCACGCCGTCGGTGGTGACCGGCGACTCCGCGCTCACCACCATGCGCATCGAGTTCGTGGCCATTGACATCGACGGCAATGGCCAGGCCAACGGTCCCGACGAGGGCTTTTTTCGCATCTATCAGTCGCGCAGCACCAACCCCTGGGGGCATGGCTACACGGCGGCGCGCACGCAGGCCGCGCCGGGCGGCGCCTATGCGCCCAATGACAGCGTGATGTACTCCCCCAATTGTGGCGTCACGAACGTCGTAGGCGGCGTAAATGTCGTGACGCAGCGTTTCCGGCACGTACCGGAGGGTGGCTCAGGCGGCTACTCCACACGCATGAGCGGCAAGCGCAGCGCCTTCGAAAGCCCCAGTGCCCGCTGCTTCCTTGGTGGAGACCCGCGTCTGAACGGTGGCGTCTTCGCGGCCAGTGACTCCGCCGGCAACTGGCTGCCACGCACCTCCGGTACGGTGCCACCCGCCGTGGCGGCGCGTCCCGATGGTGCCTATCTCTGGCCGCTCAGCCCGCGCTTCAATCCGGCCTTTCGTGGCACCATCTTCGTCGAGGGGCGCGTGGGGCTGAGTGGTGTGGTGCGCGGCCGCGTCACGATTGCCGCCCGCAACAACATCGTCATTCTCGACGACCTCACGCAGGCCACCGCGCCCGGCAACACCACCTGCACGGCTGACGACGACATCGTGGGCGTCTTTGCTGGTGAACACGTCCTCTGGGCCGACAATCAGATCCAGTCGCCGCAGCAACGCCGCACCAATGACGGCACGGGCTGGCTGCTGCCACGCAAGGACTTCAGTCCCTCGCCGGCGCGCCCGGACTTCCAGTTGCACGCGGTGGTCATGGCGCTCAGAACCATTGCGTCGGAGCGGCCAAATCCACCGGGTGGACTGGGTACCGACTACTACGTCGATCGTGGTTTTGTGCGGCAGGTGGGCGGACGCATCATGCAGCGCGCCGGTACGGGTGGCACGATCGGCGGTGGCCGTATTCACGGATTCACCTCGGACATTTCGTTCAACCGCTGCTCCCTCTCGTTCCCGCCGCCGTACTTCCCCACCACGGGCCACTGGCGTGTCAGTCAGTATCTCGAAATCGATCCGCGCGGTTTCGACGTCAACGAGTGGTTCGCGCGGCGCTGAAGCCAGAGCCTGCATGAACGCACAACGGGCGACGCCACTCCAAACGGCGTCGCCCGTTGTGTTGTGTGCCCGCTACGGCGCGTGCGCCGTTCACCCCGTCACACCTTGTGGTACTGCAGGCGCGCCGCTTCGCGGCGGTCCGTGGCGTCGTAGATCTCGAAGTCACTGAAGAACGCGGCCGCTTCCTGCTGCAGCACACGCAGCACGGCCACCGCGAGTCGGCGGATCTCGAGCTCCGCGCCTTCGCTGGAACGCAGCTCAAGCATCGTGCGCCAGGCGCGCGCGTTGCCCGTCACGACAATCTTGGTCTCGGTGCTGTTGGGCAGCACGCCGCGTGCGGCCTCACGCGCCATCTTGCGGCGGTGCACCTTGTCGTCTACCCAGGCATAGCGGGTCATGAGCTGCTCCACGAGCGCCACGTAGCTGTCGAGGGCCGAGGTCACCTGCGTGCGCCAGGCGTCTTCCAGCGGCGTGTCCCCGATAATGGCCGGTGGCATCACGAACTGCGCGTCGCTTTCGTCCACATAGCGCTGCGAGAGCTGCGAGTAGGCAAAGCCGGCGCGGTGCCGCACCAGTTCGTGGGTGAGCGAACGGCTCACGCCCTCGAGCAGCAGGGAGTAGTTGGCATGCTCCAGCACGCTGCCGTGGCCCTGCTTCTTGATGTTCTCCAGATACTCGCGTGTGCTGCGACCGGCCGGATTGCGCTGACTCATGTAGCACAGGCGACCGGCAAATTCCGCCAGACGTTCACCGTCCGTGGACTCCCCCATCCACTGCACCGGCAGGTGGGCCGGCTCGGCAAACTGGGGGCGGGCGAGCACGGTGACACGGGGCTCACGCAGGATGGCGGCGTCGGAAAGCGGCATCGGAGGAATGAAAAGACGGGTTGATGAATCTCGCCGCAGAAGGTAACTCGGTAGGCACTCCCCCCGCGACGTTGCGCCGGGCCTGATGCCCATGATTCAGCTCACCGCCCCGTTCATCGCCTGTTCGGCCCGCCCCCCTCATGTCCGATTCCACACTCGTCAGGACCTCGCGCGATGTGCGCGAGGAAATTCAGCAGACCCGCCCCTTTCGCTCGTCCTCGCAGGAAGCGCTCATCGCGCTCATGCGCACGGCCTCGGTGCTGTCGCGGCGCGTGTCCCGGGTCGTCGAGCCCCATGGGCTCAGCCTGGCGCAGTACAACGTGCTCCGCATTCTGCGGGGGGCGGGAGCGGCCGGCCTGCCCACCCTGGCCATCCGCGATCGCATGATCGACGAAGGGTCGACCGTCACGCGCCTGCTCGACAAGCTGGAAAAGGCGGAGCTCGTGATCCGCGACCGGAGCCGGCCCGACCGTCGGCAGGTGCTGTGCAACATCACGCCGGCCGGTGAAGCACTGCTGGCGTTGCTGGACCCGCTCATGGATGCCGTGGACGACGACATCATGGCGCCGCTTTCGGAAGATCAGCAGCGGGCGCTCATCGACACACTTGGCGCTTTGCGCACGGGCGGCTGAGCGAAGCCCGTACCCGGATCGGAAACGGACCCGGCGCCGTCAGCCGGGCAGCAGGTCGAGTCGGAAGCGGTCCCAGCGCCGGCCGCGCTCCACGTCCTGGAGCGCGGTCTGCACGGCAGGCGGGAGGGCGGGGGCGGCCGGGTCGTGCCGCAAGTCGCCGAACGGCAGCGCGCCGGTGTCAGCCACCTTGCAGCCCGGGTTGAACACCCCGGCCGGATCGGCAGCGGCCTTGATATTGGCAAAGGCCGCCCGGGCTTCGAGGCCCCAGATGCGGTCCAGCAGCGGCGCGCGCAGTCGTCCGTCGCCGTGTTCGCCGGCCAGTGTGCCACCGAGTTTGGCGGTGAGTTCGCACACTTCATCGAGCAGTTGGGCAACAATATCGCGCCAATTCGGCGCCATGGTGTCAATGAGCGGATTCACGTGCGCATGACAGTCACCGGCGTGACCAAAAATGACACCGAGGGTGCCCGATCGTTCGAGCGCGTGGCGAACGCCGCGTACGTACTCAGGAAACCGGCCTGGCGGCACGCAGCCGTCTTCGATGAACTGCATGGACCGAAGTCGAGGCGCCAACTGGGAAAGGATCGGGCTGGCCGCATGCCGGAGGTGCCACAGTTGCCGCTCGAGCTCCGGGGTGTCGGCTTTTTGAATCTCTATCGCGCCATGAGAGAGGCACATAGACGCCACAGTATCGATAAGGATACCGCAGTGTGACCTGTCCTCTCCTTCCACTTCAATCAGCAACACCGCTTCTGCATTCGCCGGCACACCGGTCTCGCCACCCCGCGCCGCCACATCCAGAAATGTCCGGTCGAGCAGCTCGCAGGCAGACACCCCGGCTTCGGCCGCGTCCACCGC
The DNA here is from genome assembly GCF_002483225.1 of Gemmatimonas sp. UBA7669. Classification (NCBI taxonomy): domain Bacteria; kingdom Pseudomonadati; phylum Gemmatimonadota; class Gemmatimonadia; order Gemmatimonadales; family Gemmatimonadaceae; genus Gemmatimonas; species Gemmatimonas sp. UBA7669. Next base: position 298,285 of record NZ_DLHL01000051.1, read on the forward strand.
GCAGGCCGTGGCAGCGTCCAGCGAACCAAAGGTCACCAGCACCGTGGCTGTTGCGCCGGCAACAGGGATGAGGGCCAGCTCAATCGCCGCAAAGGCGGCCAGCGTGCCTTCGCTGCCGACCAGCAGGTCCACCAGGTCGCCCGATTCCATGGCCGCAGCCAATCCGTAGCCCGACGACTCCTTCCGCACGCCTTCGTGCCGGAGCAGGCCCACCGGCACCTGTGCCGCCACCTGATCGAAAGCCTTGCGGAGCCTCGCGACCGCAGGCACCGCCACCGGCCAGGCTTCGCCGCGGCGCACCCAGACCACAGAGCCGTCATCGAATACGGCCTGCACCCCCTGCACCCAGGGCCGCATGGCCCCAAAGCGCAGCGACCGCGCGCCCGCCGCGTTCGTGGCCGTCATGCCGCCCACCGTACAGAAGGCCCCGCTCGACGGATCGACGGGGAAGCGCAGGCCCTCGGCGCGGGCTGCCGCATCAACGGCCTGCCGCGTGGCGCCCACACCGGCCACCACGCGCCGCGCGTTGACATCCACCGGCAGCACGTCGGTGAAGCGCGACAGGTCCACGACCACATGCGGCCCTACCGCGCCGGCCGCCATGCCACTGCCGCTGCCCCGCGGAATGAGCGCATGCCCGGTGCGCTTGGCCCAGCGCACCAGGTCGCTCAGGGCCTCCACGTCTGCCGGTACGGCCACGGCTTGCGGCAGGCAGCGCGCAATGCCCGCGCCCTCGGCATACAGCGCACGCGCCACGGTGTCGGCGCGAAAAACCCCGCGAAACGCCGGCGGCAGATCGAAGGAGGGGGCGAGCATCGACATGCCTGCAACCAATCCCGCGCGACTGGCGCCAGCAAGTGCCTGGCTCGGCGGTCTGCGTGACAGGCCAACGTGGCAGGCCTGCATGGCAGGCGTGTGGAGACAGTGACGCCCGTCGAACGCCTGTCGTATCTTCTACGACACTACCGCTTGCCCCACTCCCCGACATGACCGTACCCGCCGCGGCGCTCGACGCCATCGCGCGGCAGGATGCCGCCCGCTTTTGCGCCGCCATTCTGCCCGCCGTCTCGCGCACCTTTGCCCTGGGCATCAAGGTGCTGCCGGGCGCACTCGGGCAGGCCGTGCTCGACGCGTACCTGCTGTGCCGCATTGCGGACACCGTCGAAGACGCGCCCGGAATTGCCCCCGACGTCAAGGCCGCGCTGTTCGACGATTTTCTCTCGGCATTCGACGATGCCGCCGCGCTCGCGCGCTTCACGGCCGGTGTCCAGGACCTGCCCGGCGAAATCGCGCATCTCACGCTCACGCGCAACACGCCGCTGGTGTTTGCCCACTTTGGCGCGTTGCCGCCCAACACGCGGGCCGTGGTGCGCAAATGGGTCGCGGAAATGGCGGTTGGCATGCGCAAGTTCGTGCTGCTCTATCCCAGCGGCATCCGCATCCAGACGCTGGCCGAGTATCAGGAGTACTGCTACTACGTGGCCGGAACGGTGGGCTACATGCTCACCGATCTCTGGCACGAGCATTCACCGAGTATTGGCGCCGAGCGCTACGCCGTGCTGCGTGAACGCTGCCGCGCGTTTGCCGAAGCCCTGCAGACGGTGAACATCCTGAAAGACGTGGCGGTGGACGCCGAGCAGGAGAACTCGGTGTACGTGCCCGAGGAACTGCTGCAGGCCCATGGCAGCACGCAGAGCCGCATTCTGGCCCCCGAGCTGCTGGCCAGCAATCGTGAAGCGCTCACCCAGCTCATCAAGCTGGCCTGGCACGATCTCGAAGAGGCGCTGACGTACCTGCTGGACATCCCGCGGCGCGCGGTCTCCATTCGCATGTTCTGCATTCTGCCATTGCTGCTGGCCTATGCCACGCTGCGTGATCTGGTGGAGAGCACGGCCATGCTGCGGCCGGGTGGCTCGGTCAAGATCTCGCGCCGCGAGGTCAAGTCACTGCTCATGACCGGCAGTGTCCTGGCCATGAGCAACGGGGGGCTGCGCTGGCTCGTGGCGCGCGTGCGTCAGCGGAGCTTCGAGCTGGGCTTCGCGGGCTGACGATATTTCGGATCGCCGTTGAGGGGGAAAGTTGGCGCTTCTTCCCGCTGTGTGAGCGGGTGACGATTCGGTTCCTCCACCGACACTCGTTATCATCGAGAGATCGCTACCCGCTCACGCGGAGAAGCAGAGGAGAGGAGGGCGCAGAGATAAGGGTCTGGGTCGAACGGCCTTGTCGCGGATGACGCGGATGACGCGGATTGGGCGGAAACGACACGGATCAAACATGAGAGCCACTCCGTAGACGATCGACTCTTCTGCGCGCTCTGCGGTTCTCCTGCAGTTCTCTGCGTGAGCTGTTGGCAAATCAGCCGCAACACCGGCACTCGGCGCATCCGCGAGACCGTCAACCGCTCGCGCAGAGAGAAGGAGGGCGCAGAGGGCGCAGAGGAAAAGCAACACGTTCCCATTTGTTCATCCGTGCAGTTTCCGCCACATCCGCGCAATCCGCGACAAGGCAGTTGAGCCCGGACTGCAGTTCTCTGCGTGAGCGGTTGACGATTTGTGCAAGATGCGCGGTAATCACGCGGCAGTCTTGGCTCGAATGGCGCCCTGCATCAGATCCCCTTGAGCATCTTCTCCAGCAGCGAGGGCGAAGCCTGCAAGCGCCCCTGCTCCTCGTCGTCGAGCAGTAACTCGAGACGTGTCTGCACTCGCGCAATCATGCTGCGAAACTGACTGCGCATCCCGCGCCAGGTGAACCAGCTCACCGCACCGGCGGTGAGCACGAGAAACGCCACCAGTCCGGCGGCCACCGCGGGCAGAATGGTGGAGATGAGAAACACGGGCAGCGATCCGATCAGCGCCACCAGCGCCATCATGCCCGTCACGATTTGCCCGGTGGTGCGCGCCGACTTGCGCGCGCCGGCCACCACGGCGTCGAAACGCAGCACGGTGCGCTCGGCGTCTACCGCCGTGGCTGTCACGACAAGCTGATCGAGACGTACCAGATCGAAGCGCCGCCCGCCGCCACCGATTGAGCGCAGCAAATTGCCCATGGGGTCGCGGCGTGGCTCCCACACCACGCGGTCACCGGTACGCCGCACCGGCGTGAGATATTCGTTGCGCGGCAGGTACTGCTCCAGCCGCTGCAGCACCTCGGCCGGCGATCCGCGCACGGTGCGCTGCGCGCCAATCACGGCGGGTCCATAGGCCGCCACAGCCGGTGAGTCGGAGGGGCCTGGTACGAGGCCACCGGCCACGCCGGGCAGCAGCAGCTGCGCACGCTCTTCGGCCAGCGCCTGCCGCACATGCTGCACGTCGAGCCCGACTTCGCGGGCGATCTCGAGCAGACGCTCCTCGCTGATCGTTTCCACGGGGTCGCTGCTGGACTGCGTTTGCAGCTCACTCGCGCGCGCCAGCACGCGCTCGAGTACCTGCCGGGGCACGTCACTCATGAATCGAAGGTCGAAGACTGCGGTTTATGCGCATCAGATACCGGCCAGTACGATGTCCACCTGCCGCGCGAGGGCCTCGGCAATCACACCGGGCAACGTGAACGCGGCATCAAATGCGGCGGTCAATGCCTCACCCGACCCATCACGCTTCACGGCGCGCCCCGTCTGTGCGAGGTAATAGCGTTGATAGCCCGCGAGCAACTCCGGGGCGACGCGCGCGAGCAGCATGGCCCCGGTGCGCACCTGCGCCAGCGACACCAGCCGCGCGGCCTCACCACTGCGTTGCTGCGCCGGTGTCACGTTGTCCGCCACCACGGGTCCCACCAGCGAACCCGTGATTTCATGCGCCAGCACGTACAGCACTTCCACTGCGTCCGCCGTTTGCTCGGGCCAGCTCACCGCCACCATCGGCCGACCGGCCGCGCCCGGGCCCGTGCGCCCCTCACCACCCAGCGACAGCGTGAGCAGCACATCGCCTTGCCGCTGGCCCGTATTGTTGAGAAAACGCTCGAAGCGCGCGCGATACACCTGCTGCCAGAGACTGTCGATGGCCGTGATCGTCGCCGCGCGCGAGCGCAGCTGCGTCGCATGCTCGGCGCGGAAAAACCGCACGTACTCGTCCTGCACGCCGGCCACGAACAGGCGCAGCCACTCGCGATCGGCGGCCGACGGGAACAGACCGTTGAGGCCAGCCATGAGCTGGCTCAGTTCGCGATCGCCAGCGCGGCGCGGGTCACCATCCAACTGGAGGAAGCGCTCGAGCACCGCGCGCATGCCGTCCCACGAATTGAAGCCAAACGCGAGAAACTGCGCGTCCAGATACCCGCGCCGCGCGAGGCCGCGCTGCAGCACCTCTCGGTTGCCGTCGAGCGCCGTGAGGATGTTGCGACGGTTCTTGATGACCGTGAGCGAGTCGCGGTAGCCGCGCCGATAGATGGGCACCGCCGATGAATCGCTGTCGAGCAGCGCGAACGCGTGCAGCCACAGGTCAACGTGGTCGAGCGTGCGTACGGGCCAGCGCAGCGGCGCTGGGGCCTGAGCTGGCGCAGACTGAGCCGGCAGCACCTGGGCTGGGGCACCCAGCGCACAGACCAGCGTGGCCGCTGCAAGAGACAGAACCCGGGGGACAACTCGCATCCCTTCAATACAGCCAGAGAGGGGCAGGGGATTCAACCCCGGCCCGGTCACAGCCTGACGTGTGTCAGTCGCCCGGTCGTCCGCAGGTTACACAGAACTTCCAATCCACCTCGAGCTCGGTGCTGCAGGCCGCGCACTGCTTCTTGGTCAGGTCCATGCCGCAGTGTGGGCAGAACGTCACCCGACGCGCCTCCGGCAGGCGGCAGTCGCAGTAGCGGCAGCAGGCCACCGGCAAGGCCGCACTCTGGCGCAGCGCCGCCTGGGATTTGCGCGGCGTCGTCAGGCGCGACAGTACGCCGGCTCGACCGCCGAGCGCTGCCGGTTCGGTCGCACGCGCGGGCGCCTGAGTCGGCGGTGGAAACACATCACCGACCATGGGGGTGTCCCTGCCGGCCGTGGGCACGCCACTCGGCGGGGTGCCACCGCCACTCACCAGGTTCAGCGTCGTGGACGACCATGACCGAATCATGGCCAGCGTGGGCGACGGAAACCCGAGCGCCTGACGGGCCGCCGTCTGCAGTGCGGGGTCGGTATCCAGATACTCCCGTTCGCCGGCAATCAGCCGCAGCACGGCCGTCTCGAAGGCATCCGGTCCGCTGTCCGCCATTTCGCGCCGCACCTCGCGGTACGGCAACAGCCGCTCCTCGAGATCGGTGAGCGTAAACCCCTGGTGCAGCAGTTGGGGGAACTGCGTGCGCACCACACGGGACAGACGAAAGGCCAGTCGATCGAGATCGTCCAGCGAACGGGAAACGACGGTCACTTGCCCTCGGCGGAGTACTTTCCGTCGATGTCGTTGCCCATCCGCTCACGCGTCGCACCACCGACGCCATCCAGCATGCGTTCGGCGATGTGTTTCTCGTTGACCTGTGCGTCCTTCCAGCCGTAGCTGTAGCCGAGAGCTACGCCGAGCGCGAGGATGAGGAGATACTTGAACATGGGTCGTCCGGAGGTGGCCTCCGGCGCCCTGGCGCCGGATGGCTTACGATTCCAGACGCGCGCGCGACGAGGCGGGTAACGCCGGGCTTGGCACAAACCGTTCCGCCACGGGAAAGCCCGACAGCGGCTGGCTGCGCACCTTGGGCGGCTGCTCCTGCATCCAGGTGTCGAACTGGGACGGGACCAGACCGTTCGACGCGTCCTGCGTGGCCGCAGCGCGCGTGGCGAGGTGGTTGGCGTACTCGTTCTGCGGATGCCCCGCGTGGCCCTTCACCCACAGCCACTGGGTTTCGTGCAGCGCAATGGCCTCCACGGCCTCCTGCCACAACTCCACGTTTTCCACCGCGCCGTCCTTGCGTCGCCATCCGCGCGCCATCCAGCCGCGCACCCAGGACGTCATGCCGTCCACGATGTAGCGCGAATCGGTGGTGAATTGCACCGACAGCCGGTTGCCCTTGCGCGACATGGCACGATACGTGTCGATCACGCTGCGCAGTGCCATGCGATTGTTGGTGGTGTCCGGCTCCGAGGCCCAGAGATCAAAGCGCGTGAGCGTCCCGTCGGATTTGCGAAATTCCACGAGCGCACCAAGACCACCGGGCGTGGCGCCGCTCTTGCCGTTGCCCAGACAGGATTCGTCGGCATACACGGCCACCAGCGGATAGCGCGCGCTCACTTCACGAGCTCCATGCTGTCGAGTTCGTCGAGCACCAGTTCCAGGTGCTGTCCGGTGCTGGGGTGTCGTGCCACAATCACTTCGCGTCCGTTCACCAGACGGAGACGCTCGGGAATGACGAGATACTCGGTGCCACGGCGCATGATGGCGAGACGCGTGCCATCGGTAATGGCGCGTTCGAGTTGGTCGTACTGCCTGGAGGAGAGTTGCACGTCAGATGGGGGCAGTGAGCACGGCATGCAACACCCGTTCGGCGGCGTGCAGCTGATCGAGTTCCACCCACTCGGTGGCGGAGTGCGCGCGGGCAATGTCACCCGGGCCAAAGCACACGGCGGGAATGCCGGCCGCCGCGAAGAGCGCGGCATCCGTCCAGCACCAGAGGCCGTCCACGGCATCCGGGACACTGGACGCCACGCAGGCCGCACGCAGCCGGCGCACAATGTCCGCCTGGGCGGCCGTGTCGAGTGGGGGCTGCGCGCACTCGAGTCGGACATGCACGTCCAGTCCGTCCTCGCGCAGGGGCTCGCACAAGGCGGCAATTTCCTGCTCCACGCCGGCGGTCTCTTCGCCTGGCAGTGTGCGGCGCTCCACGCGAACGACGCAGTGCTCGGCATACGTGGACCAGCCCGTACCGCCCGACATCATGGCCACATGCAGCGAAGCTCGGCCGAGCAGCGGGTGGGTTCGGTCACGCAGCACCTCACGCTCGTAGGTGTCGAGCGCCTGAATGAGACGCGAAGCGCGACGGTTCGCGTCGACCCCCACGTCATAGCGACTGCCGTGGGCGGCGCGACCGGCCACGTTGAACTCGAACCAGGCAAAGCCCTTGTGAGCCGGCACGACGGCAAGGCGCGTGGGCTCGGTGACGATGGCCGCCACCGGCTGGCAGTCGGTAGGCAAGCCGCCGGCCAGCAAATGTCGCGTGCCGATGGAGGCAAACTCTTCGTCGCAGACGGCCGCCACCAGCACCTCGCGCGGCAAGCGGCCCTCCTGCGCCGCACGCGCCGCGGCCACACACATGGCCGCGATTCCGCCCTTCATGTCGGAGCTGCCGCGTGCATACAGCGAACCATCACGCAGCGACGGGTCGAAGGCGACGTGTGTCATGCCCTCCACGCCCACCACATCGAGGTGCCCGTTGAGCACGATGGGCTGCACGCCGCGCGGGCCGATGCGCGCGAGCACATTGGGGCGACCGGGGGCGACCTCCACCACCTGCACCTCGAAGTCCCAGCCGCTCAGCACCTCGGCCAGAAACGCGGCAACGGCGGCTTCGCCCGGTCCACCGGGCACGAGCGAGGGATTGCGCGAATCGATGGACACGAGGGCGCGGGTCAGCGCCAGGGTGTCGAGGGGAAAGCGGGTCGTCACCCCCGCAGTCTAGCCGTCCGTGTCGTCGCTGACCACCTGCACGCGCACGCCGTCGGTGGCCACCTGCCAGTCGAGTACCTCGCCCAATGTCGCTGCCGCAGCGCGCACGGCCGGGGCCTGTTCAATTGACGAACACACCAGCACACAGCCGCCGCCGCTGGCGCCGAGGGCCTTGAAGCCAACGGCACCGGCCGCTCGCACGGTGGCCTCGAGCGCCGCAATGCGCGGCGTCGTGATGCGCGGATGCAGGGACTGCTGATGCACCCAGTGCTCGTCCATGAGTGCCCCCAGGCTGCTGATGTCCCCGCTGCTCAGTGCCTTGGCCATGTCGCGGGCCAGACCGGCCATGCGGTCCAGCGCGGCCACGACGCGCGCCTCGCGGGTGGCATAGGCATCGAGCACGGCCGTGATCGTCTCGGCCGAAATGCGCGATTCGCCGGTGTACACCAGTGTCAGACGGGCTTCGAGGCAGCGGCGCGTGGCCTGGGTGAGCGGCAGCGGCTCGGCATGTCGAGTCTGGCCGAGTGTGAGGCCCAGGGCGCCGCCAAAGGCGGCGGCATAGTGGTCCTGAAAGCCACCCGCCACCCGCAACTCCTCAACCTCCGTGGCGCGACTGCGTTCGGCCAGAGCGGCCGGGGTCAACTGCTCGCCGCAGGCCACAGCACAGGCCGCGGCCAAGGCCACCCCGGCGGCAGACGATCCGCCAAGACCCGCGCCCACCGGGAAGCCGCTCCGGAGTTCAATGGTTGGCGTGGCCGCAACGCGCTCTGCCCACCCGGGGCGCCGCGCCGCGCTGCGCAGCGCGGCCGCAATCAGGGGGTCTGGCCCGCTCTGCTCCGCCCCTTGGGCCGGTGGCGCAGTGTGCCACACCACGGTGGCCCGCCGTTCGATGGCGAGGTTGCAAACGAAACCGCCTCGCTCTTCGGGGTAGGGCGGGACATCTGTCCACCCTCCGCCGAAGTCGAGGCGGGTCGGCGCCGACGCGATGATCACGTCGGCTTACTTCTTCTTGGCTGCCTTCTTGGCCGGAGCCTTTGCCGGTGCCTTGGCAGCGGGCTTGGCGGGAGCCTTGGCCGGGGTCTTGGCGGCGGGCTTGGCAGGTGCCTTGGCCGGGGCCTTGGCGGCGGGCTTGGCCGGTGCCTTGGCCGGAGCCTTCGCGGCCGGCTTGGCGGCGGCGGGTGCCTTGGCCGGCGCGGTCTTGGCGGCGGGCTTGGCCGGTGCCTTGGCCGGAGCCTTGGCGGCGGGCTTGGCGGCTTCCTTGCTGCTCTCCTTGGCGGCGGGCGCCGGCGCGGCCGGCTTGGCTACGGGAGCCTTGGGGGCCGGCTTGGCCGGCGGCGGCGCGAAGTGCACCTTGTCGGACGGCTTCTGGGGCTCGATACGCATGGCCGCACGCGCCTCGAGCGCCGCCTCGGCCGCCGCAGCGGGCGCGGTGACGGCCTTGGGCAACTGACCGAGCGGGATGGGCTTGGGCGGCGCCTGCTTGGGCTGCGGCGCCGGCAAGGCACCGTGCTTGGCGATGTAGGCGGCCTCCGCCTGCTGAATCAGGACATCGGCTTCGTCCTGATTCATCTGGCCGCGGCGGACCATGTAGTTGATGAGGTCGCGCGCGCTCTCGATGACAAAATCGCTGAGCCCGGCCGCCGCACCCACGACGTCCCGCATGGCGCCTGCCATGCGGCTGCCCGCCTCGAGGCTGATTTCATGCGCCCGCTGCGCCATCTCCGCGGCCGTGTCGCGGGCATCCGCCGCGCGATGGCCGGGGCCGCGCCGCGGCGCGGGACTGGACGCTGGAGCGTCGCCTTCGGTAAGCGTTTCGTCGTCAGCCTGCATATCGGCCATAGGTGGAGCGCACTCCTTCCGCCATCCAGGGGGGTCGAGGTGGTCGCTCGACGGGCCCGGAACTGGCCGATCAGGCCGCCCCGCGCTCCGCGTCCACCGGAACGCGGGTAACTATATGATTTCCAGTCATCTACGCAAGGCATACGGACGTGATTTCGGAGGTCGGCACACATATAATGCACCGCACCACGCCCCTTGTCGCACCCCCGCGCACTCGGCATCCCCGGAGATATGTTTGACAGTATCGTGCCACTATAAAACGAGTAAACGCGCAGTATGAGAGAAATGAGCCTTTCAGGCCTGCGTGTGCTCGATCTGTCCAGGGTGCTGGCCGGGCCCTACGCGGCCATGATGCTGGGCGATATGGGAGCCGATGTCATCAAGGTCGAACGACCTGAATCGGGTGATGACACCCGTGGCTGGGGTCCGCCCTTCGCAGCCGATGGCCAGTCGGCCTATTTCCTGAGCTGCAATCGCAACAAGGTGTCGCTGACGGCCGATTTCAGGTCGCCGGACGACCAGGTGCTGCTGCACCGGCTCATTGCCCAGGCCGATGTGGTGATAGAAAACTTCCTTCCCGGCTCGCTTGCCCGATACGGGTTTGATGCTGACGCGCTACTGGCGCAGAATCCGCGGCTTGTGTGGTGCAGCATCTCGGGCTTCGGCGCCGACGCCACCCGTCCCGGCTACGATTTTGTGGTGCAAGCCGAGTCCGGCTGGATGGCCATGACCGGCGAGCCGACGGGTTCACCGATGAAGGCGGGGGTGGCCATCGTCGATGTGCTTACCGGAAAGGATGCGGCGCTGGGCATTCTGGCCGCGCTGGCGGCACGGGACCGTGCGGCTCTGGCCGGACGTCCCGCCCTACCCGTGTCGGCCCGCCGGGTGCAGGTGTCGCTCATTGACAGTGCGCTGGCGTCGCTGGTGAACGTGGCGCAGAACACGCTGGTTACCGGCCAGCCGGCGCGGCGCTGGGGGAACGCGCACGCCAACCTCGTCCCCTATCAGCTCTTCGCCTCGGCCGATCGGCCGTTGGTGCTGGCGGTGGGTTCGGATGCGCAATGGTTGGCGGCGGCCAGGGCGCTTGGACTCGACGAACTGGCGGACGATCCCGCCCTGCGCAGCAATGCGGGCCGCCTGGCACAGCGCGAGCGGGTGGTGACGGCGCTCAGCCTCTGTCTGCAAACGCGGCCGGCGGCCGAGTGGATGGCCCGGCTCGAAGCGGCGGGCGTGCCCTGCGGTGTGGTCCGCGAGGTGCACGAGGCCTTGGCGGACTCTGCCGTACGCAGCGGTCAGGACGTTTCCGAGCTGGCACAGACTGGCATTTCGCCACTCTGGAACGGCATCGTACGCCTTCGGCCGCCGAAATTGGGCGAGCACAGTGTCACTGTCCGGGAAAAACAGTGGAGTTTGTTCGACAACCTGCCGATACTGAGCGATGGCGACGTGTAACCACTGTGTGACTTCCCCGCGCATTTCTCGTCTTTCCCATGAGACGAGCAGTACGGCCATGGTCGGGCCCGAAAGGGCCGATGGCGTTCAGGGGTGTTCATCCCGTCCGTGTGGCGTTATCCTAGCGCCGTGCATATGACGGAATCACCAATCCCGCCGAACGACGTCGATTCCGATCAGGACGTCATCTCCCGCGTCCTGGGGGGCGACCGCGATGCGTTCGCGGTGCTGATCGGCCGGTACAGTGATCCGCTGTATCGACATGCGCTTGGCATGACGGGCAGTCCCGACGTCGCCGAGGACATTCTTCAGGTGTCGTTCATCAAGGCGTATCACCACCTCGCAGAGGTGCGCGGTCGCTTCGATGCCTGGCTGTTCCGGATCGTGGCCAACGGGTGCAAGGACTGGCTGAAGAACATTCGGCGCACGCACCTGAGCTATGACGAAGACGATCAGCCCTCCGGCTACGCGACACCCGATGAGGACCTCGACCGGACTGAACTCCGGCAGGATCTCGATGCAGCACTCGCGCAGTTGGCCCCATCGCTCCGGGAAGCCTTCATCCTGAAACACGTGGAAGGACGCTCCTACGAAGAGATGGCGGATCTCTTGGGTACAACAGTTGGCGCTCTGAAGATGCGCGTGCATCGGGCACGCGAAGCGCTTCAGGCCCTGCTCGAGGAGAAATACGCGTGATGCGCAACAACGAACCGCAGGACGATCGCAACATGGCGCCCCGCGCCGAGCGTCCGCTGACCGATCGCGAAGTGCCCCTGCCTGGCATGGCCGCCGCTGACGCGACCGCCGGCACCGTGCACCAGTGGCTGGACGGCGAAGCCTCCGAGGCCGACGCCCGTCGCGCCGACGAGCGCGCCGTGGAGTTCTGGAATCAGGTGGCCAAGGACGCGCAGGGCATGAAGGCTGTGAAGGCGCCGGCGCACCTCGCCGCCAACATCATGGCCGCCATCCCGGTGCGTGAGCCCGGCCCGCAGGCGGCGCGTGCCGCCCGTGTGAACGTCGAACTCCGCCCGGACGCTTAACTGCAGTCTGGAGTGATGAGCTTTGAGGTTTGAGTGCAAAAGGAAAGGCCCGATCTGACTCGTCAGATCGGGCCTTGCTCCTTCCAACTCAAAACACTGAGCTCATCACTCCAAACTGCAGTTTGCTACATGTGGAGTGCGCGACCAAGTGCCGACAACGCCGCTTCCTTCACCGTCTCGCTGAGCGTCGGGTGCGAATGCACCGTGATGGCAATGTCCTCCGCGCTGCCGCGGTACTCCATGGCCAGCACCACCTGCGCGAGATTGTCGGCCACATGCGGGCCGATCATGTGGCAGCCGAGAATCTCGTCGGTGTCCTTGTCCACCACGAACTTCACGAAGCCCTGGGTTTCGCCCATCGTGCGCGCGCGGCCGTTGGCGCTGAAGGGGAACTTGCCCACACGATACGCGCGGCCGCTGGCCTTCACTTCCTGTTCCGTGAGGCCGACCGTGGCGATCTCGGGCCAGGTGTACACCACACCCGGCATGGTGCGGTAGTGCATGTGTACCGGCTTGCCGGCAATGACCTCGGCGGCAATCACGCCTTCGTCCTCGGCCTTGTGCGCCAGCAGCTTGCCGCCCACCACGTCGCCGATGGCAAACACGCCCGGCAGGTTGGTGCGCATCTGGTCATTCACGGCAATCTCGCCGCGCGCGCCCAACGCAAGGCCCAGCGCCGCCGCGTCCACGCCTGAGAGCGACGGCTTGCGGCCCACCGACACCAGCACGTAATCGCCATCAAACGACAGCGCCGCGCCGTCCTTCTCGGCGTGAATGGTCACGCCATCGGCGCGCACATCGGCGCCGGTGACCTTGGTGCCCGTGTGGATGTCGAGGCCCTGCTTGCGGAAGATGCGGTCGGCTTCCTTGATGACATCGTCATCGTTGCCCGGCAGAATGGTGGGCGCAAACTCCACCACCGTGACCTTGGCCCCGAGACGGCGCCACACCGAACCCAGCTCGAGACCAATCACGCCGCCGCCAATCACAATGAGATGCTTCGGCACCTCGGGGATCTGCAGCGCGCCCACGTTCGAGAGCACGCGCTTCTCGTCGAAGGGCAGGAATGGCAGCTGCACCGGCACCGAGCCGGTGGCAATGATGGCGTGCTTGCCCTGCCAGGTGCTCACCGTCCCGTCGGCGGCGCGCACTTCGATGACGTTGCCCGGCTTGAGCGTGCCGAAGCCTTTGGCCCAGGTGATCTTGTTCTTTCGGAAGAGGAACTCGATGCCCTTGGTGTTCTGCGCCACGACGTCGGTCTTGCGCGCCATCATGGCCGGCAGATCGACACTGGCGCCGTCCACCTTCACGCCGTGCTCGGCGGCATGCAGACGCAGCCACTCATAGTGCTCCGAGCTCTGCAGCAGGGCCTTGGACGGTATGCAGCCGACGGTCACACAGGTGCCGCCGAGGGTCTTGTCGGCTTCCACGCAGGTGACGGAGAAACCGAGTTGCGCGGCGCGAATGGCGGCCACATAGCCGCCGGGGCCACCGCCGAGGACAAGCACGTCGGCGGTCTGGGGAGTCGGGGAAGTCATGCGCGAAAGCTATTCATCGCGCCGACCTGGGCGGAGGGGTGGCGCTAGACGCGGCCAGCGACCAACTCGCCCTCGCCCTGGACTCGGCCCTCGCCATCACGCTGCACCCAGTGCCCCACCATGCCATCGCCCCGCAGCCGCGCCTCAATGAGCAGCTGGGCACGTTCGGCGAGCCCCACCAGCACACGAGTGGTCCCGTCGAGCAAGTGCAGGGGCTCGGGCTCGCTGTCTTCCACCACCAGGGTCATGCCGCTGCCGCCCAAGGGGCCTGCGCCCAACGGGCCCGCGCTCACCGTGCTCTGCGCACCCCGCGCGGACTGGTGCAGGACAAAATGCCGAGCCTGCTGGCCGTGCGCGGAATAGAGCGCACCTTCCCAGGTGCCGGTGATGGTGACGGGCGAACTGTGTGCGATGGTGGTCGTGTGGGGCATGCGGCCTCCGGGCCGTGGGCGAGGTGCATCCCTCGCACTGTACGTACCACTCAGACACCCCCATTCGTCACAGGGTTTGCATTGGAATGGCGGACCAAGGCGCGGCTGCATCTCGAAATGGTCACGCCCGCTTGGCAAGTTGGGGCCGAGCGCTACATTAGCGATCAGCAGGGCGCGATGTGACGTGGCTCACGCCGTCGGCGTCCTACATGCGGATGCTGACTCGGTGCGGGGCAGGCCAGTCGGCAATGGAATGCACAACGCGGCGGATGCCGCTTCGACATCGTTGGCCACGGCCCCAACCCTCGCGTTGAAAACGTGCGCCGACGAAGCCCGACGTCCCGCGCGCAAGCGTTAGGGGCGTCGTGGTGCTTTGGGGGATGCCGCGCCGTGCGACAAGGCGCAACACACAACTCAAAAACTTGAACTCAAAGCTCACGGCTAACCGAAAGTCCGGTCAGCTTTGAGCTTTGAGTTCAAGTTGTGAGTTGTCAGTTCGACTGACCAACGACTCACCACCCAAACACAAAACCCGAAACTGATCAGTTCCGGGTTCTGTGTTGGAGTTTCGAGTCGTGAGTCGACCAGGCGTCGACCAGGCGTCGCTCAGTACACCAGCATCGCGGCCGGATCTTCCATCAGTTCCTTGACACGCACGAGGAACAGCACGGCCTGCTGTCCATCGATGATGCGGTGATCGTACGACAGCGCGATGTACATCATGGGCCGGATCTCCACCTTGCCATCAATGGCCACGGGGCGATCCTGGATCTTGTGCAGACCGAGAATGCCGACCTGCGGATAGTTGATGATGGGGGTCGAGACCAGTGAGCCGAACACGCCACCATTGGTGATGGTGAAGGTGCCGCCGGTGAGGTCATCCATGGACAGCTTGCCGTCGCGCGCCCGCTTGGCCACGGCGCCGATATCCTTGCCGATCTCCACCACGCTCTTCTGATCGGCGTCCTTGATGTTCGGCACCACGAGGCCCGCATCGCTGGCCACGGCAATGCCCATGTTCACATAGTGCTTGTACACGATGGTGTCGCCGTCGATCTGGGCGTTCACCACCGGGTAGGCCTTGAGCGCCAGCGTGGCGGCTTTGACGAAGAAGGGCATGAACGAGAGCTTGACGCCCTGCTCCTTCTCGACACGATCCTTGAGTCGCTCACGCAGGGCCGAGATGGCCGTCATGTCGATCTCATTGAACGTCGTCAGATGCGCGGTGGCGTGCTGCGACTGCAGCAGGTTCTCGGCAATGCGCTTGCGGCGCGTGGACATCTTTTCGCGGGTCTCGCGCTGCCCGGCACCAACAGCAGTCGCGGTAACTGCGGGAGCCTGGACGCCAGCAGCCGGCGCGACGGGAGCCCTTACCGCAGCAGCCTGGACGGCGGGGGCTGCCGCGGCGCTCATCACATCCGCCTTGCTCACCACGCCGCCGCGGCCCGTGCCCTGCACGTCGGCCGGGTTGATGCCCGTCTCAGTGGCCAGCCGGGCCGCGGCCGGCGACACCTTGGTTTCAGCAGCGGCAGGGGCCGCCGCAGGTGCAGTCGCCGCAGGTGCAGCCGCCGCAGGCGCCGCGGCAACCGCTCCCGACGCCCCGGCTTCCGGCGCTGCGGCTGCCGGCGTTCCCGCTCCCGCCGTTTGCTGTTGCAGTTCCCCGAGCACGTCGCCTACGGCCACCACGTCGCCCTCACCCTTGGCACGCGACGTCAGCACGCCCGCCTCGAGCGCCGGCACTTCGACCGTGATCTTGTCGGTTTCGAGCTCGACGAGCGCATCGCCCACGGCGACGGCGTCGCCCTCTTTCTTGAGCCAGCGCGAAACGGTCGCCTCGACGATCGATTCGCCAAGGGGGGGAACCTTGATGGACGACATACAGCAATTCCGTGGTGGGAGTCGACTGATCGGAACGAACCCGCAATATAGACAGAGGACCGGCGGGAATGGTCGGCCCTTGTAGATTCTGGAGCCGCGCATTGCGCCGTGGCGCGCCGTGTCATGGCTGTAGCTCGCGTTATGTCCCTCCCTTCCCCTCGCTCTCGCCCCGATGTCGCTGACATCCCCCCGAACGGCTGCTCCCATCGATGGCTGCCACCGCGCGCCTCGGTATCGTCTGCCGCTGCTGCTCACCGCGCTTGCCGTGACCGTTGGCACGGCCACCGGCTCTACGGCCTCCGCGCAGGGAGCGGGCCAGCCCACTCCAGTGACCGAGACTCCACTCGCCAAACCCAACGCCAGCATCGAGGGCCTCGAGGCCATTCGTGGGCTCCGCGAACTGGGCACCGGCCAACTGCTGGTGGTGAACGGCGCGCAGCTCGAAGTGGTGGATCTCGCCACCCGAAAGCGGACTGAGCGCGAACTCAAGACCACCGGTCCCGCCCCACGCGTGCTGCAGGGACTCTGGCGCTGGGTAGACGACTCGCTGGTCACCATCGACCCGCTGTCCGGTCGCTTCTTCATTGTGGACGGCAGCGGCAACGTGGCGCGCGAGCAGCGGGTCCGTCTTCCCAGTGGACCCATGCGCGGCCAGGGTGGCCCCGGCGGACCAGGTGGCCCACAGGGTGGCCCACAGGGTGGCCCACAGGGTGGCGGCATTACGGGCATTCGCGCCCTCGTCAGCCCCGAACTGGCGCTTGGCACTGGCCAACCCCCGCGCTCGCCGCTCACCGGTGCCGCGGCCGCCACGCAGGCCCCGCCGCGCGTCCCCATCCCCATCGTGCGCATCCGCCTGGCCTCGGCCAGCTTCGATACCGCCGCGCAACTCATGCCCGCCCAGGCGCCCAAGCCGCCGGTCATGGGCAGTGGCGGCAACTACAAGGTCTACGCCAACACCGCCGCGCTGCAGCCCGTCGATACCTGGGCCCCACTCTCCGACGGCACGGTCATGATTCTGCGTGCGGCCACGTACCGCGTGGATCTCATCGGCGTGGACGGCACCCGGGTGTCGCTGGGGCCCGTGCCCTTCACCTCCGTTCCCGTAACCGACGACGATCGCAAGCGCGTCATGGACGACAACAAGCGCAACGTGGAGGAAGCGCTGCGCAACAATCCGCGCCGCACGAGCATCTCCACCATTGCCGTCGAAGAGCCCTCCACCTGGCCCAACACACACCCGCCGTTTCGCGGCGACCTGGCGCCGGTCGTGGACCCCATCGACCGCGTGTGGGTCGTGACCCGCTGCGAGAAGGAGGCCAAGGCCCGCTGTTATGATGTCATTGATCGGGACGGCCAGCGCCAGGGTCGCGTGCGCCTTCCCGATCGCACGATCGTCGTGGGCTTCGGTGCGGTCTCACTCTACACCCTCGACGTGCAGAAGCCCGACAAGCCGGTGCTCCAGCGTCACCCTCTTCCGTTCTGACGTCATGTCCCTGTACCGCATGCGCGCGCTGACCTTTACCGAGCACGGTGGCCCGGAGCAGTTGGTCGTGCGCGATGACATCGCCATGCCCACCATCGACGCGGCCGACAGCGTGCGTGTCCGCCTCGTCGCGGCCGCGCTCAACCGGCTCGACCTCTGGGTGCTGGGCGGTATTCCCGGTTCCAAGGTCAAACCCGGCTGGCCGCTGGGTTCCGACGGCGCGGGCATCGTGGAGGCGGTGGGCAGCGGGGTGACACGCGTCAAACCCGGCGACCGTGTCATCATCAATCCGGGCGTGGCGGACCGCAGTTGCCAGTGTGAGTACTGCCGCGACGGCGATCAGCCCCTCTGTCTGAGCTACGGCATTCTGGGCGAGCATCTGCCCGGCACGCTGGCCGAGTACGTGGTGGTGCCCGAGGCCAATCTGCGCACCTTCCCTGACTGGTTGCCCTGGGAGACGGCAGCGGCCTTCCCGCTGGCCACGCTCACGGCCTGGCGCATGGTGGTCACGCGCGCCAAGGTGCGCGCCGGTGATCAGGTGCTCATCTGGGGCATTGGCGGTGGCGTGGCGCTGGCAGCGCTGCAGATCTGCAAGCATCTGGGCGCCACCGTGTGGGTCACCTCGTCCAGTCCCGAGAAGCTCGACAAGGCGCAGTTGCTCGGGGCCGACCACCTGCTCGATCATCGGCAGCCCGATGTGGGCAAGACCATTCGCGCCCGCACCGACAAGCGCGGCGTGGACGTGGTCATCGACTCCGTGGGTGAGGCCACCTGGGCGCAGTCGCTCACCGCGCTGGGCCGGCGTGGCCGCCTCGTGACCTGCGGGGGCACCAGCGGCCCCTTCGTGCAGGTGGACGTGCGTCGCATGTTCTGGAACCAGTGGACACTCATGGGCTCCACCATGGGCAACGACGCCGAATTCGGCACGATCAGCGATTTTTTCGATCACGGCTCGCTGCAGCCGCCGGTGGACTCGGTGTGGAGCCTCGACGAGGCGCAGGCGGCTTATGCGCGCCTCGCCTCGGGCCAGCAGTTCGGCAAGGTGGTCATTCGGCTGCGTGGGCAGGCCGGCGAGTTGGCGGGATGAGCGAGTGTACGGCATGAGCGAGTCGGCGCGCTACACCGCAGACGAAGAGCGTGCGCTCCGGGCGGCGGTTCAGCAGGGGGAACGCCCCGACTGCCCGCGCTGCGGCGTGCCCATGACCCAGCGGCCCATTGGCGGCGGGTCCTTTGGCCTGGGCTATCATCGCCAGCGCGAGTGGCTCCTGTGCCCCCAGTGCCGGCGCAGCGCGATCTTTGACGTGCGGCGCGGCACCCGGCTGTAGCCAGGGCGGAGCCGGAACCCCCTCTGTCCTCGTGACACAGGGCACTAAGTTTCCGGGACGTATCAATCCTCCATTCGTCAGGATCCCTTGTTTCAGCCGTCCGCCCCTGTCGGCGACTCGTCGTCGCTGTGGTTTGCCGATTCGCTGCGCATCGCACTCGCGGCCGCGCAGGACGTTTCGGGTGAATCGTCCGTCGCCAGCACGTTCACCGAACGCCTCGCACAAAGCTTCTCGCTGCTCGGCGAGTTTGTGCCGGCGCTCTTTGGTGCGCTCGTCATCCTCTTCGCCGGCTATTTGCTCGCCAAGGTGGTGGAGAAGGGCACCACGCGCCTGCTGCGCCGTGTGAAGTTCAATCAGTTGCTCGAGCGTGGTGGTGTGGTGCAGGCCGTGGAGCGTTCCGGCTCGCACCTCAATCCCGCCAAGGTACTGGCCAATCTGCTGTTCTGGGTCGTGATGTTCGCGGTGCTCATGATTGCCGCGAGCGCCATCGGTCTCGACTCGCTGGCCAATGTGTTCACGGAACTCGTGAGCTACATCCCGAGTGTCATCGCGGCCATCGTCATCATCATCCTCGGCATTGTGCTGGGTGGATTTGTCGGTGGACTCATCATGGCCTCGGCTGGCGGCCTGTACGGCGGCCCGTGGCTCGCGCGCATCGGGCGTGGTGGTGTGATTGTGCTCGCGGTGTTCATGGCGCTGCAGGAGTTGGGCATTGCCACGGACATCGTGACCACGGCCTTTGCCATTCTCTTCGGCGCTGTCGCGCTGGCCCTGTCGCTCTCCTTTGGCCTTGGCAATCGCGAACTGGCCGGACAGGTGACGCGCGAGTGGTACGAGCGCTATCAGGCGGAGCGTCGGGCCATCGATGCCGAAGCCGCGGCAGAAGAAGCGCAGGAACTGGCCGAACAGACGTCGGAAGAGGCCGAAGAGGCGGCAGAAGTTGCGGCGCAGTCGGCCAAGGCCGCCGCAAAGGCCGTAGCCAAGGCTGCTGCCGAGCAGTCGCGCACTGACGCGCAGGGCTCCGCCGCGCAGGGTACGGTGGCGTTGCTCGTGGTGTGTGGCCTGCTGCATTGGCCGTCGGCGCTCACGGCGCAGGCGGCGCCAGCCAAGAGCAGTCCGGCGGCGCAGAGCGATTCCGCGCGCGAGGCCCGCATTGAGCGTTCGCGCCTCGACGCGGAGACGGAGGCCGTGTACGGCCAGCTCAACGGGCTCCGTCGCAGCCTGCTTACGCGGGCGGACTGGGCGGAATTGGGCGACCGCTGCAACCCGGGGGCGCTGCGCGTGTTTTCGCGCGACACCACGCCGGAGCAGCGCGATTCCGTGCAGGCGATGGTGGAGCGCATGGAGTCCATCATCGTGAACCGCGGCGTTGGCGCGCGTCTCGACACGCCCGAAGCCCGTCGCCTGCTCCGCGTCATCGTGGGGTGGGAGGCCGGCGTCGACCGTCCCTTCTGGGACGAGCTCGAGCCGGCGGGGCGCGGTGCGGCCCGGCCGAAGCTGCGTGAGGCCGTGGCGACCGGCATGACGGGCGACGTGCCCGACCCGCAGGGACCGGGCTGTCTGCCGTCCCCGCTGGCGTCGGACACGGTGACCTTCGTGGTGCCAGGGTTCAGCGGTATGGACTTCCCCAAGGCCCCCAAGCCGCGCGTGAAGGCCTATTTCGGCCCGGAGGCCCAGCGCCACGCCCGGGACGAGTTCTATGCCGCCGTGGGTCGCACCAAGCCCGAGGCCGAGCTTGCCTACATGCTGGTGGCGCCGGTCGTCATCTGGCGGGACTACGCCCTGGTGGCGGTCCGCCGACCGGTGGAGCCGGGGGGCGTCATTCTCGACGCACCGGGCCGCGGCGGGGCGGTGTACCTCATGCGCCGGAACGGGACGGGAGCCGCCGCCGAATGGCGACTCGTCACCATTGTCCGTACCTGGGGCGCCTGAAACGGGCCAGCTCGGCAGTTAAATTTCAAGGCTACACCCCGATGGCCGCAGGGACCCGCCGGAAGACCGGCGCCACCCCCTGCCATCGGGTCCGCCAATGATTTCGTCCACGGCCACGCCGTCGGCTGCACCTCTCTTCCCGCCGTCCCATGACCGCACCGAACGCCCGCGAACGCATCCTGCCCCGCCTCATCGACGAGGAGGTCAAGGAATCGTTCATCAACTACTCCATGAGCGTCATCGTGTCGCGCGCGCTGCCGGACGTGCGCGATGGCCTCAAGCCCGTGCATCGCCGCGTGCTGTATGCGATGAACGAGCTCGGACTGTTGCCCGGGCGTGCGTACAAGAAATCGGCCACCGTGGTCGGCGACGTGCTCGGCAAGTATCACCCGCACGGCGACAGCAGTGTGTACGACGCGCTCGTGCGCATGGTGCAGGACTTCTCGCTGCGCTATCCGCTGGTGGACGGCCAGGGCAACTTCGGTTCCATGGACGGTGACGGCGCGGCCGCGTATCGCTACACCGAGGCGCGTCTGACGCGCATGGCCGTGGAGATGCTCAACGACATCGATCAGAACACGGTCGATTTCGCGCCCAACTTCGACGACCGGCTCGAAGAGCCGCGCGTGCTGCCGAGTGGCTTCCCCAACCTGCTGGTGAACGGCTCGTCCGGCATCGCGGTGGGCATGGCCACCAACATTCCGCCGCACAACCTCAAGGAAGTCATCAGCGCGGTGGTTGCGCTCATCGACAACCCCGAGCTCGACGGACCTTCCCTGCGCAAGCTCGTGAAGGGGCCTGACTTCCCCACGGGCGGTTACATCTACGGCCGTGCCGGCATTGCCGACTACCAGGACACGGGCCGCGGTCGCATCGTCATGCGCGCGCGTGCGGTCATCGAGGAGCGCGAGTCGAGCGGCAAGTCGCAGATCGTCGTCACCGAAGTGCCGTACCAGGTCAACAAGGCCAAGCTGGTGGCGGACATCGCCGAACTGGTGCGCGAGCAGAAGCTCACGGGCATCAGCGCGCTGCGCGACGAGTCCGACCGCGATGGCATCCGTGTGGTGGTGGAGCTCAAGCGCGACGCCATTCCGCGCGTGGTGCTCAACCAGCTGTACAAGCACACCGCCATGCAGAGCACCTTCGGTGTGATCATGCTGGCGCTGGTGCCCGATCCGAACACGCGGCAGCTCGTGCCCAAGGTGCTCACGCTCAAGCAGTGCCTGGAGCACTACATCGCGCACCGGCATGAAGTCATCGTGCGCCGCACGCAGTTCCAGCTCGACAAGGCGCTGGAGCGCGAGCACATCCTCGAGGGCCTCAAGATTGCCGTCGACAATATCGACGAGGTCATCAAGCTCATTCGTGCGGCCGAGGACACGCCCACGGCCAGTGCGCAGCTGCAGTCGCGCTTCGGACTGTCGGAGCGGCAGGCCGAGGCCATTCTCAACATGCGCCTGGCCAAGCTCACGGGCCTCGAGCGCGACAAGCTGGAAGAGGAACTGCGCGAGGTGCGCGCGGAAATCATCGAGCTGCGCGCCATCCTCGAGTCCAAGCCGCGCCGCATGGAAATCCTCAAGGGCGAGCTGCTCAAGCTGTCGGACACCTACGGCGACGAGCGCCGCACGGAGATCGTCAGCGACGAGGGCGAGTTCTCCATCGAGGATCTCATCGCCGAAGAGGAGATGGTCGTCACCATCTCCCACAAGGGCTACATCAAGCGTACGGCCGTGTCGCTGTACAAGCGGCAGGGACGCGGCGGGCGCGGCAAGAGCGGCGCGGATCTGCGCGAAGACGATTTCATCGAACGGCTGTACGTGGCCAGCACGCACACCTACCTGCTCATCTTCACCGATGACGGGCGCTGCTTCTGGCTCAAGGTGCACGAACTGCCGCAGTTGGGCCGGGCCACGCGTGGCAAGCCCATCGTGAACCTCATCAACGTCTCGCCGGACACGCGCATTCGCACCATCGTGCCGGTGCGGGAGTTCAGCGACACCGAGTTCCTGCTCTTCAGCACGCGCAACGGCACGGTCAAGAAGACGGCGCTGTCGCAGTACTCGAATCCGCGCAGCAACGGCATCAAGGCCATCAAGATCGAGGACGGCGATGCCCTGATGGACGTGCAGGTGACCAGCGGCAACAACGACGTGGTGCTGGCCACCAAGCATGGCTTGTCGGTGCGCTTCCACGAAAGCGATGTGCGCGAGATGGGCCGCGACACCACGGGCGTCAAGGGCATCGAACTGCGCCCGGCTGACGAGGTGGTGGGCATGGTCGTCATCAAGCGCGAGGCCACGCTGCTCGTGGTCACCGAGCGTGGACTCGGCAAGTGCAGCGAGGTGAGCGAATACCGCGTGCAGAAGCGCGGCGGCAAGGGCATCCTCACGCTCAACCGCACGCCCAAGACCGGTGACGTGGTGGCGCTCATGGAAGTCGTGCCCGAGGACGAGCTCATGCTCATGACCCGTCAGGGCATCGCCATCCGCAGCAAGGTGAGCGAGATTCGCGTCACCGGCCGCGCGGCGCAGGGGGTGCGACTGGTGGCGCTCGATGAGAACGACGTGGTCTCAGCCGTGGCCCGGGTCATTCCCGACGACAAGGATGACGGCGAGGGTGGGGCCGAAGACGCCAGCGGTGGGGACACCGCGGCGGAGAGCGGCGCGGAGAACGGCGGCGAGTAATCGTCGCCCAGAGCACCACAGGTCGTAGCAGGAAGGCAGTGGGGGTGGGCATTCCGTCCGCCCCTCGGGCTCTGGCGGAGAGGGGATGGCGACGTCGCGCATCCTGGTGGCTGACGATGACGAGGCGGTGCTCGAATCCGTGACCTGGTTGCTCCAGGAGAACGGATACGACGTCGTGCCCGCCAACGGCGGCGCCGCCTGTCTCGAGCAGCTCGAAAAGAAGTCGCCCGACCTGTTGCTGCTGGACATTCTCATGCCCGATGCCGACGGCTGTCAGTTGCTCGAGCGCATCAAGGGTGAAGAGCGCTGGCGCGACCTGCCGGTGCTCATGCTGTCGGCGCAGCCGCCCGAAGAAGCGTCGGTGCGCTCGCTGGGGCTGGGGGCGGCCGATTTCATTCGCAAGCCGTACCGGCCCAAGGAACTGCTGGCCCGCGTGCAGGCCCAGCTCCGCATGGGAGCGCTGCTGCGCTCCACACGCATGGCGCTGCTGCGCACCGAAGAGGCGCTGGTGCGTGCGCAGCAGGACGCTGACAGTCGCCGCAAGCTCGTGGACATTCTGCACGAGGTCACCGGCGATCTCTCGGTGTCCGAGCTCTTCCAGATTCTCGTGCGCCGCGCTGCGCGTGCCTTGGGCGTGTCGCACTGCAGCGTCGTGCTCGCGCGTCCCGGTGACTCACAGGCCGTGGTCGTGGCGGCGTATGAGAACCCGGGCATTCAGCACCTCACGGTGCAGCTCGATCGCTACCCTGAGCTCAAGGCCGCGCTGGAAAGTGGGCAGCCGGTGCTGGTGGAAGACCTCGATACGCATCCGCTCTACGATGGCGTGCGGCATGTGTGGGGCATTGAAGGTATCGAGGTGCCCATCAAGTCAGTCATCGCGCTGCCGTTCTCCATTGATCGCGGGCAGTACGGCGTGTTTCTCGTGCGTCGTCGCCGTGATCAGGAGCGCTTCTCGGCGGCCGATCTCGAGTTTGCGCAGGCCGTGGTCACGGCGGCCGTGGCCGTCATTCAGCGCGCGCAGATGGTGGAGAGCACCATGGCCGACAACGCGCGACTCGAGCAGCTCGCGCAGACCGACCCGCTCACGCAACTGCTCAACCGGCGCGCGCTCACCGAGCGCATCAACGCCGAAATGGAGCGTGCGCTGCGCTACGACAGCACCATGGCGCTGCTCATGATCGACCTCGACCACTTCAAGTCGGTCAACGACACCTACGGGCATCTGGTGGGTGACGATGTGCTGCGGGACGTGGCGCAGTTGCTGCACGACACCATCCGCACCAGTGACATCGTGGCGCGTTACGGCGGCGAGGAATTCCTCGTGCTGCTGCCGGAAACCGACGACGAGGGCGCCGAGTCGTTTGCCGAGCGCATCCGGGCGGCGGTGGAAGGCCACGGATTTGCCAGCGAGTCGCTGGCCGCGTCGCTGCGCCTCACGGCCTCGGTGGGTGTGGCCGTGTTCCCCGCCGCACGCATTGAAAGCGTGGAGGACCTGTTCTCACGCGCCGACGCCGCGCTGTATCGCGCCAAGGCCGACGGCCGCAACTGCGTGCGGATGTAGCCAGCGCTGTGGTCAGCGCAGCTGCTGATGCTCCACCTTGGTGCAGCGATCCTGTACCACCAGAATGCCGGCCCGTGCCAGCGCCTCGGCGGCGTCCTCATTGGCGATGCCGAGCTGCATCCACACCGCGCGCGGGCGCGCGGCGATGATCTCGTCCACATGCTGCGCCACGTCGGGTGAGCGACGGAACAGCACCACGAGATCGATGGGCCCCTCGATGGTGTGGAGTTCGCGATGCACCGGCTCGCCGAGGATCTCGGTGATGTCGGGGAAGTACACCGGCACCGGGATGATCTCGTAGCCGTGGGCCTGCAGGTACTGCGGCACGTAATACGCCGGTCCACCGGCGATTTCCGGCTTGATGCCGATGACGGCCACGCGTCGCGCCTGCTTCAGCACCGAGGCAATGGCCTCCGGCTCCTCGACAAGACGCTCCCGCCACGACGTGTCACCACCTGTTAGCTTCTCATCCACTCCCAGTATCTCCACACGTGCCTCCACTCATCGGAGTCAGCTGATGCGTTTGCTCGTCCTCGGCGCGGGACTGCAAGGTACCGCGTGCGCGTTCGATCTGCTCAATGTGTCCACCGTGACACAGGTGCTGCTGGCCGACGTGCGCGTCGGTCCCTTGCCCCCGTTTCTTGCAGCACATGCCGGACCGCGCCTCGAACAACTGGCGCTCGACGTGCGCAGCGACGATGCCGTGCGCGCCGTGTTCGCGCGCTGCGACGCCGTCCTCAGTGCCATCCCGTACTACTACAACGCCAATCTCGCGCGGCTTGCCGTGGAGATGGGCGTGCACTTCACCGATCTCGGTGGCAACACCGAAATCGTGCAGCAACAGAAGCAGCTCGATGCCGCGGCCCGCGCCAAGGGGGTAAGTGTGATCCCCGACACAGGGCTCGCGCCGGGCATGGTCAACGTCATCGCCCAGCATGGCATCGATCAGTTCGACACGGTGAACCGGGTCAAACTGTTCGTGGGCGGACTGCCGCAGGAACCCGAGCCGCCCCTGGGCTACCAGATCGCGTACTCCATCGAGGGCATGGTGGATTATTACACGACGCCGTCGCTGGTCGTGCGGGACGGCCGCCCCGCCCAGGTGCGCGCCTTGTCAGAGCGTGAGACCGTGCACTTTGGCGGTGACATTGGCGATCTCGAAGCCTTCCACACCGCCGGTGGGCTCAGCACCATGGTGTACCGGTATGCAGGGCAGATTCCCACCATGGAGTACAAGACGCTGCGCTACCCCGGGCACGCGCACATCATGGAAGCCATTCGCGACCTCGGTCTGCTGGACACGACGGCCGTGGACGTGAAGGGGCAGCAGGTCGTGCCGCGCGATGTGTTCGTGAAGGTGGCCGGCGATCACCTGCGCAAGGGCAAGCCGGACCTGGTTGCGCTGCGCGTGGAAGTGACGGGCACGAAGGACGGCACACACGCCACGCGCGCCTGGCAGGTCATCGACCGCTACGACGCCGCGCATGGCATTTCCGCCATGATGCGCACGACCGGTTACACGCTGTCCATCACGGGGCAATTGCAGGCCGGCGGTGACATTGCACCGGGCGTGCATACGCCGGATGAGTGTGTGCCGGCGGAGCGGTATTTCAGGATGCTGGGGGAGAGAGGGATTGGGGTGAGGGAGGTGTGAGCGTGGGGAGCTCGACTCTCATTTCGCATGTCCCGTTTCTCACGTCGCAATTCCCGTTTCGCGATCCACAGCTCTGAGCCGTGCGCTGTGGGCTGTGGGTGACAGTGGTGCATTTTGCGGCATCGCGTTCTCCGATGCACCGGAGCCCGGGGGCCATGATCGCGCCGATCTGATGGATCGCGCGATCTGGCCGACAAACCACCCTCACTCACAGCCCATAGCCCACCGCCCACGGCTGCGGATGGCGAACCCCGACCCCGACCGCAGTTACGAGGTCCTGAACTCCCCAATCATCCCCCTCACCCTCACCGACGCCGTCTGCAGCACTTCCGCCGTCGCGCTCACCTCCTCAGCCGACGCCGAAGTCTCCTCGGTGCTCGCCGCGACCTCTTCCGCCGACGCGGCATGACTCTCCGCCGTGTCGCGCGCGGTCGTCAGCGCCTTCTGCACCGTCTGCAGCGACTCCCGGTTGCTCTCCACGGCCTGCGTGACCCGCGCCGTCGCCGTCTCCACCTGTGAGACCGCGTGCTCGATGCGCGCCAGCGCCGATCCGACCGCTTCGGCCACCGTCTCCACGTCACGCAGCCGCGTCGCGCCACTCTCCACGGCCGTGGACGCGCTGGCAATCCGGCTGCGAATGCGTTTCACGTTGTCCGTGACCTGATTGGCCGCCGCCGCACTCTGCTCGGCCAGCACGCGGACCTCCTGCGCCACCACCGCAAACCCGCGCCCGGCTTGCCCGGCACGCGCCGCCTCGATGGCCGCATTGAGTGCCAGCAGGTTGGTCTGCGACGCAATCTCCGAAATCACACTCACGAAGTCGTCGATCACGCTGGTCGCATCGCGCAGCGACATCATCTCCTGACGCGACGCCGTCACGACTTCGCGGGCGCCGAGCAGCGTATCCACCGCCACCTGCACCTGATCGCGCGCCGAGTTGGTGGTGCCGCGAATCTCCCGGCCCACGCGATCGGTCTCTTCCGCGGCTTCGCCAATGGTCGCGCCGGCTTCGGCCAGCGTCTTCACCGATTCGCTCGCATGATTGAGCGCCGAGAGCTGCATGACCGCACCGTGGGAGATATCCATGACGGCGGTGGTGACATGCTGCGTGGACGCGGCTGCGGCCTGCGCCGATGCCGACAACTCGCTCGACGCCAGCGTGACCTGATCAGCTTCTTCGCGCACACGCGACAACAGCAGGCGCAGCCGCTCACGGGCCTGACGCATGGCCTCAATGAGCTCGGCGTACTCCCGCGCCACCGCGTTGCCGGAGGCCGAATTCGCGCTGCCGCCGTACGCCGCCTCGAGTGGCTCGCGCAGATCGCCGGCCCCAATGGCCATCATCTGGTTACGCAGCGCTTCGAGCGGATGCGTGACGGCGCGTGCCGTCGAGAGACCGAAGAACGCCGCCACGCCAAACGCGGCCGCCACCACCATGGCCAGACTGGCCTCGGCGCGCGTGAGCTTCTCCCGCATGCGATCCATGGAGCCTGAGGCGCCGTTGCGGGCCGATACGCGCAGCAGCTGCAGCGCCTTCTCGATGCTTTCGATGTCCTGCCGCGTGGCGCCCAGCACCCGGTCCGCCTCCGCGCCCTGATCCGTGGCCTGCCAGGCGCGCGTCACGGCAATGCGGACTTCGAGTGCGCTCTGCAGTCGACCGATCTCCTCCAAATGCCGCCGCTCTTCGGCGTTCAGCATGCCCTGCGCGAGCGCTTCCTCGCGCAGTGTCTCGGCATCGACCACCAGGTCGCGATAGGCCGCTTCGTCCTCACTGCGACCCGTATTGAGAAAGCGCAGACCGGCCACGAGTTCGCGCATGACCGTGTTGGTGGCGCGCTCCACGAACTCCGAACGACTGGCCAATTCGCTTACGGTGCGTTCCGCGTCGCGATTGGTGGTGGAGAGCCCGTACCACCCAAGCAATCCGGCCACGAGCAACAGCGTGAGCGATGTACCAAAGCCGGCAATGAGTCGCGCGCGAATGGTGGACAGCAAACGGAAGCGCTTCACGGCGTCGAGCCTCCCACCGAGGGCGTCGCTGCCGTGACACGTGTGATGACCACCGAGCGGCCCTTGATGTCGTGCTTCTCGTCAAAGGCAATGCGTCCTGCCACACCATCCACCGATGGCGCGCCGTTGCCGATCTTCTCAAGCGCCTGACGCAGCGACCCGCGTGTGCGCGCGCCCGCGGCCACCGTACGGCCAATCACCAGCGCGGCGTCGTACGAGAGCGCCGCAAACATGTCGGGATCCTGCTGATACTTGGCCCGATACTTGGGCAGGAACTCCATGGCTTCCTTGCTCGTCGCGCGCTCGGCGCGGAAGAACGCCACATAGCGTGCGCCAACAGCGTCGGCGTTACTGCTCATGGTTTCCGTGCCGTCGCCGCCCACAAAGGGCGCCGTCACATTGCGCGCCTTGAGCGCACGAATGAGGGCCAGCGCATCGTCGCCATCACCCGGAAACAGCACGACGTCGGGCTCGAGTTTGGCAATCAGCGCCGCGTAGGCTTCCCACTCCACCACGCCATTCAGGTACGGGTCGCGCATGACCACATCGCCAAACCCCTCCGAGAAGGTGCGCGCGAAGGTGGCCGACCAGTCACGGCCATAGGAGTCATTGCGATACACGATGGCCGCGCGGCGCGCGCCCAGAGAATCGAGCACCCAGCGGGCGGCGTCGCGCGCCACCTCGGCGTCACTCGGTGCCACACGAAAGAACCAGGGACTGATGCCGGTGAGCCGAGGCGACGAGGCCGTGGGCGACACGGCCACCACCCCATTGGCCCCCGCATGCTCGGCATCGGCGTAGATGGGCATCACCTCCACCGTGTTGCCGCTTTCCGGATGACCGACCACCGCAATGACCGAGGGGTCGTCGCGCAATTGCTGGGCGACGCGCACGGCCGATGTGGCCACGCTGTCGGGCAGGCGCACGGTAAAGCGCGTGCCCCCCGCGCCGCCGGTCTCGTTCAGGCGTGCCACGGCCATTTCCACGCCGCGCACGACCTGCTCATAACCGGGACTGCCGGGAATGGCCCCGACGCCAATGGCGAGGCCGGTTCCAGTGGACGGACCGCGCGAGCAGCCCGACAGGGCCAGCGCCACGGTCACCGCGACCAGTTGGCGTGTCGAATTGATGGCAAAGGGCAGGAGTCTCACGCTGCGTAGACGACCGGAGGCAGGAGGCGGAAACGACGGCTCACGCCAAGGTTGTCGGCATGTCTTGGCAGTGAGTCGAATCCTGCAGTTTCCTAGGGAAAAACCGGCAAAACTGCACATGGCAGTTACTTTGTCATGCAAAAGTCAGGTCACCCCCGACGTTTTTGCCCGGAATTCCTTGCGGGGTCTGGAAGCGTCCGTTTAGCTTCGCTTTCGTAGTCCTACCCTCAGCTGCCAACCCGGTCGGGCCATCGCGCAAACGATGTCGCCCGGGATGGCCGCCTCCAAACACTCCCTCAGGAACCGGCATGGTTGGCACGTTCCGCCCGCGGAGACTGGCTTCCGCCGCGCTGCTGGGCGCTCTGGCCCTCGGACTCGCTGCGTGTGGCGGCGAGTATCCGAATTCGACGTTCAATCACACCACCGACTTCAACGCGGATATCGACGCGTTGTGGGACAAGCTGCTCTTCTGGGGCACCATTGTCTTCATCGGTGTTGAAGCGGCGCTCGTGTACACGATCTTCCGCTTCCGCCAGCGCGCGGGAGCCGGCAAGCCGAAACAGGTACACGGCAACACGGCCCTGGAAATCACGTGGACGGCCATCCCGGCCGTCATCCTGATTTTCATCGCCATCCCCACGGTCCGCACGATCTTCAAGACCCAGGCCAAGGCGGCGCCCGACGCGCTGCAGGTCGAGGTCATTGGCCATCAGTGGTGGTGGGAGTTCAAGTACCCGCAGCTGGGCATCACCACGGCCAACGAGCTGTACCTGCCCAATGGCCGCACGGTCAGCTTCCAGCTCAAGACGATCGACGTGTTGCACTCCTTCTGGATTCCCCAGCTGGGTGGCAAGCGCGATCTGATCTCGAACCGCACCAACTACCTCTGGTTCACGCCCAACGCCGATCTGCCGTCTTCGGCGTGGAACGGCTTCTGCGCCGAGTTCTGTGGCCCGTCACACGCCAACATGCGCTTCCGCGTGTTCACCGTGACGCCGCAGGAATTCGAGCAGTGGGCCGCGCACCAGAAGCAGAACGCCATCTTCCCGGCTGCTGTGCCGGCGCCGGCGCTGCCCACGGGCACGGCCGCCGCGAGCGGTGCCGCTGCTGGCGCTACGCCGGTCGTGCTGGCCTCCAACACGGGCGCGCAGCCGGCCACACCGGCCCCTGCGGCCGACGTGCAGCCCGCCGTACCGGTTTGGACCTTCCCCAAGGAGAAGGTCGAAGGCGAATTCAAGCACATCATCCCCACGGCCAAGCTGCCCACCACGATCTCGTTCGATGAGTCGCTGCTGGCGCAGGGTGATGCCGAGCGGGGACGGGACAAGTACAGCAAGTCCACCTGCATTGGCTGTCACGCCATCGGTGGCACGCCGTTCAACATGGCCAATATCGGGCCGAACCTCACGCATGTCGGGTCGCGCTACACCATCGGCGCCGGCCTGTATCCGAACGATGCCAAGCATCTCGCCTACTGGATCAAGAGTGCGGGCCACATGAAGCCCGGCAGTCTCATGCCCACCATGGGTAAGGGCCTCACCGATCCAGTGCGCAAGAACGTCGTCAACGTCGGTGGTCTGACCGACGCCGACATTGCGGACATCGTCGCGTACCTGCAGGCTCTCAAGTAATCCCGTCTCCGACCGACTGACCAAACGACACGATGGCAACCATCGCTGCCGCGCCCCCGTACACCCAGGCCAAGGCCGCACCCGCTGATACCGGGTTGTGGTCCTGGCTCACCACGGTGGACCACAAGCGCATCGGGGCGCTCTATCTCATCACCGGCCTGTTCTTCTTCGTGGTCGGTGGACTCGAAGCCGCCGTCATCCGTGCCCAGCTGGCCGTGCCGAACGCCAACGTCGTTTCGGCCGACATGTACAACCAGCTGTTCACGATGCACGGCACGACGATGATCTTCCTCGCCGTCATGCCTCTCTCGGCGGCGTTCTTCAACTTCCTGATCCCGCTGCAGATCGGCGCGCGTGACGTGGCCTTCCCGCGTCTGAACGCCTTCTCGTACTGGATCTACCTGCTGGGCGGCATCTACATCACGGTGCCCATCTTCTTCTCGGTGGCGCCGGACGGTGGCTGGTTCGGTTACGCGCCGCTGAGCACGAAGGCGTACTCGCCGCAGATCAACATGGATTTCTGGGTGCTCGGCCTCCAGATCCTGGGTATCTCGTCGCTGGCCGCCGGCTTCAACTTCATCACCACGATCATCAACATGCGGGCGCCCGGCATGTCGCTCATGCGCATGCCGATCTTCACCTGGATGTCGTTCGTGGTGCAGTTCCTTGTGGTGCTGGCCTTCCCCGTCATCACCATCGCGCTCGTGTTCCTGCAGTTCGACCGGTTCTTCGGCACGAACTTCTACACGGTCGCCAAGGGTGCCGACCCGCTGCTCTGGCAGCATCTGTTCTGGGTCTTCGGCCACCCCGAGGTGTACATCCTCATTCTGCCCGCCTTCGGTCTCGTGTCCGAAGTGCTGCCGACGTTTTCGCGCAAGCCGCTGTTCGGGTACCCCGTCATGGTGTACTCCGGCATCCTGATCGGCTTCCTCGGCTTCGGCGTGTGGGCGCACCACATGTTCTCGGTCGGCATGGGTCCCATCGCCGACTCGGTGTTCTCGCTGGCCACGATGCTGATCGCCATCCCCACGGGCGTGAAGATCTTCAACTGGATGGCGACCATGTGGGGCGGCCAGATCCGCTTCACGGTGGCCATGAAGTTCGCCATCGCGCTCGTCGGCATGTTCACCATCGGCGGTATCTCGGGCGTGATGCACAGCTCGCCGCCGGCCGACCTGCAGCAGACGGACACGTACTTCATCGTCGCGCACTTCCATTACGTGCTCTTCGGCGGCTCGGTGTTCGGTCTGTTCGCCGGCATGTACTACTACTTCCCGAAGATCACGGGCCGCTTCCTCTCCGAGAAGCTTGGCAACTGGCACTTCTGGGTGTCGTTCATCGGCATGAACCTCACGTTCTTCCCGATGCACTTCAGCGGCCTGCTCGGCATGCCGCGCCGCTACTACCAGTACGACGCGGGGCAGGGCATCGAGTTGTTCAACATGGCCTCCTCGATCGGCACGCTGATCCTCATCATCGGCACGCTGTTTGGCCTGATCAACGTGTTCAAGAGCTGGAAGGGCGGAAAGCTGGCCTCCAGCAACCCCTGGGGCGCGGCCACCATCGAGTGGTCCATCCCCTCGCCGCCGCCCGAGTACAACTTCGCCGAGCTGCCGCAGATCAAGTCGCGCTATCCCCTCTGGAACATGAAGGAGGGTGAGCCGCTCGTGCACGAGACGACGTACGAGGAAGAGAAGGATCTGCACATTCCGACGACGAAGGAAACGGGCATCGTCATGCCGAATCCGTCGATCTGGCCGCTCATCACGGCCACCGGCATCGTCGTGATGTTCTGCGGTCTCATGTTCATGGAGAAGAGCGCCCCCCTGGCCATCGCCATCATGATCGGTGGCACCGCATGGTGGGTCGGCTCGCTGTACAAGTGGCTGCTCACGCCGCTCGAGGATCACCACTAAGATGACCGCCAACTCCGCAACCGCCGCGCACGGCGACGGCCACGCCCACGGCGGCGGCCATCACTACACCTCGCTCGGCCTCGACAACCGCAAGATCGCCATTTGGACCTTCATCGGGTCCGAGTGCATGCTCTTTGCCTCGCTGATCTCCACGTACCTCGTGTACAAGGGGCGCAGCCCGGCCGGTCCGTATCCGCACGAGGCCTGGACCAACCCGGCCACGGGTGAGGTCTTCAAGCCAATCCTCAACATCCCCGTCACGTCGGCGTCGACGTTCGTGCTGCTCATGTCGTCGCTGGCCATGGTGCTGGCGCTGGCGGCGGTGCAGAACAAGAACCTGCCGAAGCACACGCTGGGCGAGCGCATCCTGGGCTCGTCCAAGCTGTGGCTGTGGATGACGGCGCTGCTGGGCATCACCTTCCTTGGCTTCCAGGCCTACGAGTTCACCTCGTTCGTGCACGAAGGCCTGAGCATCCGCACCAACCTGTTCGGCTCGAGCTTCTTCACGCTCACCGGCTTCCATGGTGCGCACGTGACGGCCGGTGTGCTGTGGCTGTTCACGCTGCTCGCCATCGACTACAAGCGCGGGCTCACGCCCGCCGATTCACTGCTCGTCGACATCTGCGCGCTGTACTGGCACTTCGTCGACGTGGTGTGGATCGCGATCTTCACGCTGCTCTACCTGATCAAGTGAGGAGCTGATGGCCGACCACGCACACGCGCACGACGCGCACGCGCAACACGAGGAGCACCCGACCTGGTCCACGTACTGGAAGGTCGCGCTCATCCTCACGATCATCACGGCCGTCGAAGTGTCGGCCTACTACATCCCGGCCTGGGAAAACAGCTGGGTGTATGTGCCGAGCATGCTGATCATGTCGGCGGTGAAGTTTGTGATCGTCGTGATGTACTACATGCATCTCAAGTACGACCACAAGCTGTTCCGCGCGCTGTTCACGGGACCGCTGATTGTCGCATCGCTCACGCTGATCGGGCTGCTGTTCCTGTTCAGCAAGCTGGTGTTGCGGTTGGGGATTATTATTAACTCGGCCAACATTTAGTT
>NZ_DLHL01000052.1 GCF_002483225.1 Gemmatimonas sp. UBA7669
AGGTCCCTGCTAGATACAAGGATGGGAGGGGCGGGCGTCGAGGGCTCAAGCAGGCACGAGCCCTCGACGCCCGCCTCTCTTATCCCCAGATCCTCCAATCCTCACACTTTCAGTTCATGCGCTCACCCCGAGCTGCCGATGTCCTCGGGTTCGACACCCTTGCAATGCCCTCCTTCATTGTCCCCAATCCAAAATTGAGCAACAGACCGTGTGGCAGATCCAGCAATCGCAAGTACGTCAATAACTGCTGTCGATGCACGGGATGCGGACGCTCAGCGTGCTTGATCTCCACGACCAACTGTCGCTCGACGAGCAGGTCGACCCGGTACGCATGCGGCACCACGATGCCGTCGAAGGCCAGATCAACCGGCAGTTCGCGCGCGACCCGCAGGCCCTCACGTAGCAGCATCTCCTCGAGCAGCACGCGGTAGCTCGATTCGAGCAGGCCGGGACCGAGATGCTGGTGGATGCGGATGGCGCTGTGGATAACGAGGGCCGAGAGGTGGTCGGGGTGGGGGCGCATGGTCGTACATTGGCCGGTGACGTCATAGCCGTGTCATCGCTTGTCGGCGGGCATCGTTGAACTGAAGGTGTGAGGATGGGAGGATCTGGGGATCAGAGGGGCGGGCGTCGAGGGCTCTTCCCTGCCTGAGCCCTCGACGCCCGCCCCTCCTATCCTCGGATCCTCGTATCCTCACACCTTCAGTTCTACGGTGCCGCCGGAAGCACACGCACCAAAAGCACTTGCCCCATCGACGCCCGACGCGCATTAAGGAACAGCATCCCCCCCATCCCCGCCCCGCCATGCGCCTGATCCTCCTCCTCGCCCTCCTGCTCCTCCCCTCAACCGCCCACGCCACCTGGTCGGTTATCGCCGTCGACAAGGCCACCGGTCGCGTGGTGATCGCCTCAGCCACCTGCGTCGATCGCGATGATGCCTTCTTGCGGGGCATCCAGGCCGTCGTCGTGCCCGGCAAGGGCGTGGCAGCCTGTCAGGCGGCCGTTGACGGCACACACGCCAATCAGATGCTGGTGTACCGCGAGCTGCAGAAGGGCACCGATCCCGCGCGCATCATCGAGATGCTGAGCGCCGATCCGGCCTATCAGAGCCGGCAGTTCGGCATCGTGGATCTCAGTGGCCGCCACGCCGGTCACTCCGGGCTCTCCAACGGTTACGTGAGTCAGGACATGCAGGGGCAGGTGCCGGGTACGGAGATCTACTACTCCATTCAGGGCAACATCCTGCGCACGGGCGACGTGATTCCAAACGCCGTGCGGGCTTTTGTGCACACACAGGGCTCGCTGACCGACCGCGTCATGGCGGCGCTGGAAACCGCCGATCAATACGGCGGCGACAGCCGCTGTGTGTGCCCGCCGCTGCCCAGCGACATGAGCAAGCCCGCCATTCCCTGTGAGGGACGCACGTCGTACATCGCGTACATCCTGATGGCCAACACCAATGACCCGGTGGGCAGCTCGCATAGTGACGGACGCTACGCCATGTATCTCACGGTTGCGCAGCCCTCGCAGGGTGGACCGAACGCCATCAAGCCCGGCGAGAATCTGAATCCCGTCAAGACGCTGCGCGCGCGTTACAACGCGTGGCGGCGTACTCAGCCGGCTTCCTTCAAGTGAGGACGCGCACCATGCTTTCAGCCCGTTCAGTTGGCCGCCTGCTGACCGCTGGACTGCTGCCGCTGCTGCTTGGTGTGGCGGCTCCAGTTGCGGCGCAGCGTCCGGCGCCGCGCGCCGTGCTTTCGTTGAGCTCACCGGCCTTTGCCGATGGTGGACTCATTCCCGCGGCGCATGCGCAGACAGGTCGTGATGTGTCACCACCACTGACCTGGAGTGGGGTGCCGGACAGCACGCGCAGCTTCGTGCTCATCGTACGCGATCTCGACGCACTCGTTGGCGATGCCACCGACGACGTGCTGCACTGGATGGCGTGGAACATTCCGGCGACGGCCACGTCACTACGCGCGGGTGTGCCGAGTGGCGCGCAGTTGGACAACGGCATGCGGCAGATCAGCATCAGCGGGCCCTACTACCGCGGACCGGCGGCGCCGGCTTCCGGACCGCCGCACCACTACGTGTTCGAGCTGTACGCGCTCGACGTCATGCTCAATATCGCTCCAACGGCCATGTCGCCAGCCGCGACACGTGAAGCGGTGTTGCGCGCGATGACTGGTCACATTCGCGGCAAGGGTGTGCTGACGGGACGCTACCAGCGCCCCTTGCCGTAATGCCGGACGGCGAGACGAGAAGCCAGCGCGAAACACCGCCACCCGCGTCACACGCAGCGTCGGCGTCAGTATCGACGTCTCGTCTCGCCGCTGTGGACAGCATGCGCGTGCTGGCCATTCTCGCCGTCATCGCCATTCACGTGGCGCCGTTCACGCATGATGCACCACCGGCGCGCATTGGTCTCACGTGGAATCTGCCCACCATCGTCAATCAACTGGCGCGCTTTGCGGTGCCGTGCTTCTTCGTGCTCTCGGGCTTCTTCTGGGCACAGCGCACGGCAGACCCCGACCGGCGATGGCCGGTTACACGTCAGATGCTGCAACGCCTCGGCTTTCTGTTCCTGGGCTGGTCGCTCATTTACACACTGCCTTGGGATTCGGGGCGTCTGCTGCGCGACTGGCCAGCCAGTTACGGTGACATCCTCGCGCGCAATCTGCGGTGGATCAGCACGCACAAACTGCTCGTGCTGCTGCAAGGTGCCGAAACCCATCTCTGGTTTCTTGTGGCGCTGGCGTTCGCCGCAAGCATCTCGGCGCTCTGGCTGCGCTGGGGGAGTTGGCGTTCCCTGCTGCTGTTGGGCCTCGTGCTGTTTGCGCTGGCCATGCTCATGCGGCCCTATGTGAAGCTGCCGTTCGGCATTCCTGTGCGCTTCAACCCGCGCAACGGGCCGGCATTTGCCTTGCTTCCCTTCACCCTCGGCATCGCGCTGGCCTGGCGCGCGCCGTCACCCGTCCTGTTCCCTCGGCAGTGGCAGCGCTGGGGTATCGGGCTCTTTATGGCAGGCACGATACTGTCAGCCGCCGAGCTCACCTGGCTGCGTGTGAGCTACGGGCGCAGTCTGGCGCAGGACGCCGTGTTCTCCACCATGCTCTGCGGACTTGGCGCGGCCTGCCTGGCGCTCGGCAATCCGGCATGGCTGGCTCAATCGCGATTGGCGCGGCTTGGCCCGCTGGTTCTCGGTATCTATGCCGTGCATCCACTTGTCATCGATGTGCTGCTGCCGCAGCTCCCCAGGACGCGCGGCATGCTGCTCGACGTGCTGGCTCTGCTGCTGGTGTTTGTCCTGTCGTGGGGCGTGAGCAATCTGTTGGCCAGAACGCGATGGACGCGGTTCCTCGTACGCTGATCGCCGTGTACACTGTACATGACTCGGCACGTGACTTGCCCGTGACCACGGTGTGATGTTGCCGGAACGCGGGAGTGTCTGCGTACGGTATGCTCAACTCCGCGTTATCGCATGCACCGCGTCGTCCGCGCCTGCTCATGGCCACCGACTCGTGGACACCGCAGGTCAATGGCGTGAGTGTGGTTACCGCCACCATGGTGGACGGTTTGCGCGATGCCGGCTGGGACGTGGATGTGCTCGCGCCGCGGCTTGCCCGCGATCTTCCGCCGACGGACGGAGAAAGTGGTCCGCGCTGGCTCGACGCGGTATCACTTCCCGGTTATGCCGATGTGCGTGTGGCACGCCCGCAATGGGCCCGTGTTCGCGAGGCCTTTGACCGTGTGCAGCCCGACGTGGTGCATTGTGCCACCGAGTTTGTCGTTGGCCGTATGGCTCGCATCGAAGCGACGCGCCGCGGCATTCCCTTCACGACGTCCTATCACACGGATTTCGCCCGATACACGCGCAGCTATGGCATTGCCTGGTTGCGGACGCCCGTTTCGCGCTGGCTGACACACAGTCATCGGCGAGCCGCGCTGACCTTCACCCCGTCGGACTCCGCCTGTCAGGACCTGCACGCCCGCGGCTTGCGGCGCGTGGCCGTCTGGGGGCGGGGCATTGATACCGTCCACTTTCATCCGCGACATCGGCGCCGGGACGCGCACGAAGCGCCGGGGGCGCGTGCGCCGTTCACCTTCCTGTACGTGGGACGGCTGGCGCCCGAGAAGAACTTGCCCATGCTGCTCGACGCGTTTCTCGCAGTCCGCGCCGCGCGGCCTGACGTCCCCATGCAGTTGCAGCTGGTCGGCGATGGGCCCTTGACGGGATGGCTGCGGAACTGGATCCAACGAAACGCAGCGGGCGTGGTTCACTGCCTTGGTGCGCGATCGCGGGAAACGGAGCTTCCGCAGCTCTACGCCGATGCCGATGCCTTTGTGTTTGCCTCCACGACCGAGACACTTGGCCTCTCCGTGCTCGAAGCCATGGCGTCTGGTACGCCGGTCGTCGCCGTGCCGGCCGGTGGCGTGGGCGAACATGTCATCGACGGCGTGAACGGCCTGACCTGCTCGGCTGACCACCCCAGCACCATTTCGGCGGCCATGACGCGCCTGCTTGATGACCCGGGGCTGCGTTTGCGATTGGGGTGCGGTGCCAGGCGGCATGCCGAGCGCTTCGGGGCCGAGGCGGAGAGGCGTCGGCTTGACCGGTTGATGCGGCGCGTGCTGGTCGCGCGAGGTTCTGAGGAGCCGAAGAACTGAAGGTGTGAGGATCGGAGGATCCGAGGATAAGAGGGGCGGGCGTCGAGGGCTCGTCGTATGCTGAGCCCTCG